>WJKO01000036.1 GCA_014729055.1 Promethearchaeota archaeon
ATCAAAGAACGCACCGATCCAATCTCTTGGTTTAGTTGCGAGTTTTAGAGGCCCTTTAACTGTTAAATCACCAGCAAAAAACTCGGCGTCAGTATTTGGGTCACCATTAATAATTTTTAAACTGCATTCAGGGGTCATTTCCATATACACATTTTGATTTGCATCTGGTAAGGGTTCATAATCTCCTTCCCAGAGACCTATCTTACTATCATCGGGTGACATATATGTAATGACTTTTTCTGGATGACCACGAACTTCCATAAAGTAAGCAAGTGAACCATATTCTTCCATATCATCTTCTATGATTTCAGCCAACTCCATTTTATCGTCATCATCGCTTTCTGCTGATAACACAGTCGCTTCTGAAAGGGCTTTATAAAAAAGTGCAGCGTCTTTGGCACCGTCTAAGCTTTCGTTATCAAACTTCTCAAGCCATATGTCAATGGAACCCTTTACTTCATCTTCTGCAAACCATTTAACGATTTTCATAATGATCTCCGTTCATATTCATTTAATTAACTTAGTTATACTAGCTGTTTCAACTAGCTTGTTTTTGATTATTCATTTGAAGTTTTTAAAAATTACTATCAACATAAAGAGCATTTATAAAAGAAATTGAAAACATAAAAAAATAAGAAAATGAAAAGTTCTTTTTGTCTAAAATCTATTTAGTGTTGTTTTTAGTCCTTTGGTTCTCGTTCTACAAAATCAAAGAACGCACCAATCCAATCTCTTGGCTTAGTTGCAAGCTTTAGTGGACCTTTGACGGTGAGATCACCAGCGAAGAATTCAGCATCAGTATTTGGGTCACCATTCATAATTTTAAGACTACATGCAGGAGTCATTTCCATATATACATTTTGACTAAAATCTGGTAGTGGTTCATAATCACCTTCCCAAATTCCTAATTTCATCTCATCTTCAGTCATGGTCATTAATACTTTATTATCGGTTCCACGAACTTCAATGAAATAAGCTAATGAACCGTATTCTTCAATGTCATCCTCGATGATTTCAGCTAATTCCATTTTGTCATCATCATCGGATTCTTTTGATTTAACAACTGCTTCAGAAAGTGCTTTATAGAATAATAGAGCGTCATTTGCACCGTCTTGGGATTCATCATCAAATTTAGGTAACCATTTTTCGATTGAACCCTCTACTTCTTCTTCAGCTAACCATTTTGTTACTTTCATATTTATCATCAATTTATTGATTTTTTCTAGTTAATCCTTATGGATTGAGTACGAAAGTTATATAGAATTTTTAAAAATTTCCATATTCAATTCTTAAAAATTCTTAAAATAATAGAAAGAATGTAGAAAGTCATATTGTGAATATATCATGAGGTACTCAGAAGAATTTACAAAACTGAAATCTAATGTTAAAGAGGGTGCTCTTATTGCTTTAAGGAAGAAACTCTTGAATGGGCTGAGGATAGGTCTTAATGCCGTAGATCCGAAACATCTCATACAAAAAGCAATTAGCTGGAAAAATGATTCAAATCTTAAAAACAATATATTATTGATTGTTGGTAGTTCTCAAGAGGATTATGAACAATTGGTTGTAGATTTGGACAAATATAGTTCCATATTAGTGGTTGGGGGTGGGAAAGCAACAGCTGCAATGGCGGATGCTTTATTAAACATTCTTGGAGGTAGAAAAAAAATTAAAGGATCAATAAATATCCCCCATGGTCAGGAATGGGGCGAATATATATCTCTCGAAAGGGTGCCAGCTAATCAAAATACCAACTCTGAGATCTCAAACATAGAAATCACTTATGCTGGACATCCTATACCGGATTCTAATGGTTTAAAGGGTACTCGTAAGATTGTTAACATGGTTAAAAGTTCAGCTGAAAACACTCTAATATTCGTCCTGATTAGTGGTGGCGGTTCAGCATTAATGCCTTTGCCGAAAAAACCTCTTTCATTAGCTGATTTACAAACGACTAATACATTGTTGCTAGAAAGTGGAGCTGATATTAATGAAATTAATTCCGTGAGAAAACATCTCTCTGCATTTAAAGGGGGGAATTTAGCTAAAAAGATTCATCCAAGGCGCGGTATAGCATTAATAATCTCAGATGTTATAGGAAATCCCTTGGATGTAATTGCATCAGGACCAAGCGTGCCCGACGAGACTGTTTTTCAAGACGCCTTAAACACTCTACGCAAATACAACATCTTAGAGGATGTTCCACCAAGAGTAAAACAAGTAATCTTGAATGGTACTAACGGAGAAATCCCAGAAAATCCGAAGACTAATGACGAGATTTTCAGTAATATGACTAATCTAATAATAGGTTCCGCCGAAAACGCTAAAGCAAAGATGATTGAATATTTTAAATCAAATTCTATTCGAAATATCACAGAGATAGATAACTCTTATCAATTAGATTTAATGAAAGGAGAAGCAAAAGAATATGGCGTGGAATTAGCTCATCAATTACAAGAAATCGATGGATATTTGCATAAATCAAATAATAGAGATGTTAGTAATGATGATTCTCCAAGTAGGTTACATAGACGATATTTTATGATTAATTCGGGGGAATTTACAGTGACTATTAGTGGGAATGGCAAAGGAGGACGCAATCAAGAAATGCTATTAGGTTTTCTTAATGAGTTGTCCTGCAAAGAGATACAATATAGTTCATTTAAATATACGATATTATCAGTGGCATTTGACGGGATAGAGGGAAACTCTCCTGCCGCAGGTGCGATAGTTGACTCTGAAACCTTGCAGAAAATAAAAGAGCATTCGCTAAACATTAGAACTTATCTTAAAGATAACAATTCATACAATTTCTTTAAAAAATTAGGTGACGCAATAGAAATTGGACAAACGGGTACGAATACAAATGATATTTGCGCAATAATTATAGAATTAATTTAAGTTTTTCAACATCGATTCCTTTTTCTAACTAACTTCGATAAAGATTACCAATGAAGTGATCGCTGCTGCAAGCGTAATGAATCCGACGCCAATAACAATATGATGGAATAGAATTAGAGCATTTTCTGCTACCTCTGGAGGATTAAGTGCGGGAACTATTGTATTCTGACCTAAAAATCCAACAATTAACATAGCAATTGCAGCGATTAGTAAATAAGCAAACGTCGTAAATTGAATATTTTCAATCCAGCTGAATAACCCCATATCTATCAATCTTTTATAGGTGTTTGATTTTTTAAAATCTTTCTTAAGACTTAATTTTGAAAATTTCATGATTTTTGTTTTAGATGTTAGCTAATGAATATGTTACAATTTCACTACCGATTTTCCCTTAGATTTATAAATTCCCAAGATGAATTCAAGGGCTTTCAATCCTTCTTTACCTGGAACGGCGGGTGCTTTATGTTCTATGATTGATGTTACAAAATCAGAAATAATACTTTTGTGTGCTGCGGTTTTTATATCTCTAAGATTAAAATCTAAATTCTTAAATGTTTGACTTTTTCCATCTGCTTTGATATGTTTAACTAAAGATTTTTGTATTTGTATTGCGCCCTCGGTCCCAAATATATTAATTGTTGGGGGAAAAGGTGTTTTTACCGCAGTAGTACATTGAAGTGTTCCAAAGACACCATTCTGAAATTTAAATGCTGCACATGCTGTATCCTCTGTCTCTATATTTTGAAATCGAGTTCCGTAAAAACCTGTAACTCTTTCAATATCACCTAAAAGATACATGAGTAGATCAATCTCATGAACAGCTTGGTTAATTAATGCACTTCCGCCTTCTAATTTCCAAGTTCCGCGCCAAGAGTTATCCTTATAATAAGGAGGATCTCGCTTCAAAAATACCGATATATTGGCTTGCATGAGAATTCCTAATATACCTGCATCGATAATTTCTTTTGCTTTTATTGTGCTTTCATTAAATCTATTCTGATAGTATATTCCAAGATTTAGACCTTTCTCCTTGGCTAAATTAACCATCTTATTGCCATCTGCAAGATTGGTTGCTAGCGGCTTTTCTACTAACACATGTTTGTCACTTTCGAGTGCAGCTAACGTAACTTCACAATGTAATGCATGAGGAAGCGAAACAATCACAAAATCAATACATTTACGTTCTATTAGGTGTTTATAATCATCCGTGACAAAAGGAATATCATATATTTCACCAAACTTTACGGCCGTAGTTATCTTATGATTACATACACCTTCCAATTCTACATTTTTCAACCAATTGATTGCTTTGGCAATATTATTTGCACTCCATCCCGTGCCTATAATACCCGCTTTTAATCTTTTCCTCATCTAAGCAATCACTTCATCAAAGTATCCATCATAAATGAATTATAAGTGAATTATTTTTTCACCGTTTGATTCATATACTGCCCTGACGACCTTCAGTGATTTAATTCCCTCTTCACCATTCACAGTTGGTTTTCGGTCATTTATAATAGCATCGCAAAAGTCTTCCATTAACGCAGAATGTGCTTTTAATGAGAATAGTTTTGGATCTTTTGCACTTCCGACTTGCCCACCAGCTGTAAAATCAGTAACTTCACTTGTGCCATCCGCTTTATGGTAGGTCAATATATTTCCATCTATTTCCAAACCGCCCTCAACCCCAAAGATTGTCAATTTTGCTGGAAATGCAGCCTTTGTTGCCGTAGATGTTTGTAACGTTCCAAAGGCACCGTTCTGAAAAACAAAAGCTGCTGCTGTATTGTCTTCCGTTTCTATATTATGGTATTTAACGCCCATTAGACCAAAAAGAGTCTTAACTTCACCGACAAGATGGACCATCTCGTCAAGAGGATGAATGGCTTGATTGATTAAGGAGCTCCCTCCTTCCAAATCCCATTTACCTTTCCAGTTACTTCCATCATAGTATTCATGAGGACGATGCCACATAACACTAACGTTCACTTGCAGTATTTTTCCTAAGACTCCAGAATTAATCATGTCTTCCGCTTTTTTCACAGCTCCAAAAAATCGACATTGAAAATGCACACCGAGTTTCAATTTTTTTTCTCTTGCAACTTTTATAAGATCTTCAGCGTGAGAAATCTTTGTGGTAATTGGTTTCTCTGTTAACACGTGTTTATTATTTTCTAATGCACATTTTGCCATCTTATAGTGAAGAGCATGAGGTGTAGAAATTATAATAAAATCGATGTTATCTTTTTTACATAATTCTTCATAATTCTTGGTAATATACTCAACGTTATATTTCTCTGCCAAAGATTTTGCTCCGTCAACATTGACGTCAGCAATACCTACCATCTCTACAATATCAAGGCTTGCTATTGTTTCAGCTATATTAGTCGCTGAAGAACCCGTTCCTATTAATCCCGCTTTAAGTATTTTCTTTGAATCACTCATATAAGTAATTTTGACTTCAAGTTATAAAATTTTTATTTTGTTCCAAATAGGCACTAATGGAGATTATAATTATGGAAAATCTAGAGAAACCATCCTCTAAGATAATAGGGCTTATTGGAATTGGACTGGTTGGAACGTCGCTAGCAATTAATTTAATTGCCCATGACTATAAAGTGATAGGATTCGATATCAATGAGAAACAGATGAAGAATTTTGAGAAGATAGGTGGAATGCTTGCCAATTCTCCGGCGGATATTGCGGAAAAAACTGATGTCATTGTTTTCTCATTACTTACTTCTGACATAGTTCTTGATGTTATAAGAGGTAAAAAAGGTATATTATCTGCAAATAAATACCCAACGACAATAATTGACACTACAACAGCCGATCCAATTAAAACTGACAAGATCTATTCCATCTTACTTGAGAATAATATTGATTATTTGGATGCAACGATCTCGGGATCAAGCGTTCAAATAAAGGAAAGAGAGGGAACATTTATGGTCGGTGGCAATAAATCCGTCTATGAAAGACATGGTGATATTTTTAGTGCAGTTGCAAAAGAAACGATTTATGTGGGCTCTTCTGGAACTGGTGCAAGGGCTAAGCTTGCTGTCAATTTAGTAGTCGGGCTTAATCGGTGGGCTTTGGCGGAGGCATTAGTATTTGCCCAAGCTATTGGATTGGATTTGCAGAAAACTTTAGAAATATTCACAAAAACGCAAGCTTATTCCAGTATCTTGGACGCGAAAGGAGAGAAGATGATTAATAATGATTTTACAACCCAATCGAGAATACGCCAACATCGCAAGGATGTTTCTCTGATGATAAAAATGGCACAAAAAGAGAATCTGCAGCTGCAACTGAGTGCTCAACACCTGCAATTACTTGATAACATGATTAAAAATGGAGATGGAGATTTAGATGTTTCTTCTGTAATTAAAGCTGTTAGAAATTATGGTCTTGGAAATCGCTAGGTTTCGGATTTATCTGGAATTCTATCTTCCGCTTCCTCAGGTATTGTAACACCCAGATCTTCATCCTTTTCCCAGTCAAAATCAAGTTTAATATACTTTTTAATGACCCATAATGTGACCATAAAGAACACCGTGACTATTGGTCCCCAAATTACATATCCCATTGTAAATGGGGCGGGTCCCCCGTTATCTACTACGGGCAGTTCGGTTAACCATCCTGTTAAATACAGTGAAGCCGCTTGAAAAACATTCAAAATCAAGGCGGGAAATCCAGTGTATAAGCCCGTCTTTAATTCTCCATCTTTTACTTTCGCGTCCTCTGCCATATCTGCGTAGATAATATATGGAAATAATGCCCATCCACTCTGCATCAAAGCGATGAAGAAAATGAAAACAACGCCGAAAATAAAATTACGGGCAAATGAGAAAGCACCAAGAATGGAAAAAGGAGGAGCTATAATCCCAACTAAAAATACATCTAACAAGGTTCTCTTCTTTCCTTTCGATTCTATTCTCTTTCTCCAGAATGTTACTGACACGATCAGACCTAAAAACAATATAACGGCAGCAAGATACAATTCTAAATCTTCCAAAGCCATCACTGTATCAATATAACTCAGTAAAACTGCATTAATCATGGCCCAACCGAGTGAACTTAGTCCTTGAATAAATGTCATTAAAAGAAAATTTTTATTATTCAAGATTTGCTTCAATTCTGTTTTAAACTTTGTAGTGTATTGTGGTGTTTTTTCGACCGGCATATATATTGTACATAGATAAGTCAACCCAATCATAATAGCTGCAAAGGTTAGTATTGCAGTCAAATAATCTTGTGGAATCTTAGTCGGATCTTCCTGTAATTTATCCTTCACACTCGTCAAGACAACAATCGAGAAAATTGAAGTTACTGCTAGTGCCATAAAATTGAAAATGTTTTGAAATGCCGATACTTTGGGTCTTTCCTTGGTTGGAAACTGTTCAGCAGTCCATGAATGGTAGATCGTAGTCATCGCGTATGCTCCTTGGGCGAGTACATTGAAGGTGGCAAACCAACCAAATAATTGTAATTCAGGAGGATTTGCGCCCAAAACTAAACCTGGCAACAACAGCATTATGAAAGAAACGGTTAATATCGGTGCCATTATATAAAGATAGGGTTTTCGCCGACCTAATTTCGTCTTTGTGTGATCGGAAAACCAAGGAATAATGCATTGAAAAATAGCTGCCGATAATTTACCCAACATTAAAGAAGTTCCCACAAGCCCACCTCTTAATTCATATACATCCTCATATAAGTACAATAAGGCGAAATCAATTAGTCCCATGAATAAGTTTATACCCAAGCGTGGAGAAGCATATATTACTTTTTTTGCAGTGGAAGTTGAATCACTCATAAATATAGATTAAATTAGATGAACAAATAATCTTACGGATCATGTATTTATATAAATTCTTCATCGAATTTCTTAGCAAGATCTTTAACTTTTTATCGACGAGGATCATAAAGTTCTGGTACATTTATATTAGCAAGATTCAAGAGATGATTAATTAGATCAACATATTCTTTATCATCTTTATAGAATTCTGGAGACCATCTATCTATTACATGATACTTATTCGTTTTATCATAAACTTCAAAAATACATTGGTTCCCATCCAATCCGAGTCTTTCTTTATTCGTATTTAAATTCCAAAAATCCATATTTTCAATTAATTTTTCAATTTCCTGAACGTCTTTCTCGCTTAGGGTCCTCTTAATATCTGTTTTGACAGTGCCTGGCTCATAACCTCCTGCTCCCGATAAAATAATTGCTCTTAAGAGAATCTCATTCTTTTCAATGGTTATTTTAATCATTACAGGATGTTCAAATGTTCTCAAATAAAGCAATCGATATATTGTTAAATCTGAAGAACCAGAATTATAAATTGGCTTTTCATTCATTACCAAAAGATGTTTTCCGTACCATTTTTGTGTAAATGTATCTAAACCTTCGTTCTTATTGAATGTACTTTTTGGAAAAAATCTTTTAAAATTCATGTTATTTTTAACATAGATTTACAATTCTTTAAACATATCGCAATTGCAATATGTAACGAACTAAGCAATATTTCGGCGTTATATTCAAAGTACAAAGCAGATTCCAGATTTTTTCATCATTTTTTTCATTTTTTTTCATTGGAATCTTCATCAGGAATTTGACTATATTTTATCCCTAATGGGGAAAATCTCACACCTTGAGATTTAAGATCGGGTGTATCTTCTTCAATTTTGATGCGATAATACGCATATAATAATCCAACCACCGAAATAAAAACCCGAGCATAATCTATAAACTCAAAAACACCCGAAATATCATTTATAATAAGTGCTGCTAATTGAACAGAATAAATAACGAAAAACATCATTCCTGGTAGAATTCGCACGTTAGGGCTTTTCGTGATTTTTTGTTCAACAAAAGTCATCACTCCGACTAAGGTAATACCATTTAGAAGTGAAAAAATTAACCATTGGTCACTATAATTGAGAAAAGAAAACAATGATTGAACGAAGGCAGAAATCAAGACTAATACAATTAAGAATTTCCCGTATATCATATTCTCAAGTTTCTCAAATATCAATGCTGTAAATGACGCGGAAACACTAACCCACATTAAATTACGCCACAATAGAGCTTGGTTGCTTAAACCCTCACTAATATACAAAACATATTCCCCGTTATATGAAAATACAATAAAAGTAAGTACTAATGCAATTACTTTTCCTAAATCCACGGCAAAGTCTGTCAACGCAACCATATCTTCTCTAACGGCTAATTTTCCTGGTTTGATAATTTCGCTTTCATCAGCTACTAGTTTTTTATCGCCAAGGATAACAACTAACGGATAGCATAATAAAGATATTACCAAAACAAATATTATTGCAGATTCCTCAACTAAGTAACCTGCACCCCACGTTATTGCACAAAATGCGAAACAATGGGCAGAACTCCGTAAAGGTTTATCCTCTTTTGAGGGTTTAACCGTTTTGTCCTCTCTAATGAAAAACCAACCCATAAGGACATAACAACCAGATATTGCACAAATAGTTATAAGAACGTTATTATTTTGATTATCCCAAATTGAATATGTTAGAAATCCCAATGTAATTAGGGCGAACGCTGCAATATAACTCAATACCATTGTTATAATCCGGCTATTAATGTCCAACTTCCTTGTTTTCAAAGCAGTATAATCAATAACGATAATAAAAACAAATAGACATACCAAAAAAATAATTATACCAGTTAGCCCATTATCAGATAGACTATTATTTCCAAGCTTCGTAATATGGAGTAATATATAAGGTAAGACAACAAAAAGTCCTTGATAACTAAGCATTTTGGTCATAAATTGGTGAGAAGATTTGTGTTTCATTTCAATTAAGATATTGATTCTCTCTTTTAAATCTTTTTTATGAATTCAAATATCATTCTGGGCGGATAAAAATCTGATAAGATTTTTAAATTATCTTATAAAGGATCTTTTAAACTAAATAAAAGAGGATAAGGAAGAATTGGGTCATGAAAAACTCAAAAAAGATTATAAGAAAAGATTATGGAGAATGGGCATTAGTAACTGGTGCTTCCTCTGGGATTGGGAAGAGTTTTGCGGAATTATTAAGTGATCAAGGAATAAATACGATATGTATTTCTAACGAGAAGGACCAGCAAGCTGAAATTTGTAAAAGTTTTAAACAAAAGTATAATATTGAGTCCATTCCGTGTTATGTTGATTTAGCAAATGAAAATTTCCTAAAAAAAATTAATGAAACCATTGGAGATCGTATTATTTCTATTCTTATTTGTTGTGCATCCTTTGGATTTGTAGGAAAATTTGAAGATCAAGATGTTGAAATTTATAAAGAAATGATTCATGTTAATGTATACTCATATCTCAGATTAATTCATCAATTTTACTCAGATATGATAAAAAGGAATAATGGTGCAATAATTCTCACGTCTTCCGTAAATGTTTCGTCTCCGTTGGGTCTAAGTGCGGTCTATACCGCAACTAAAGCATTCGAATTTTATTTAGGTGAAGCACTTTGTTGGGAGAGTCGAGATTCTGACTTAGACATATTGGTGCTACTGCCAGGACCTACTAGAACGAACTTTCAGAAAACAGCAGGTACTAAAGTAACTTCATATGCCATGGATCCACTAAAAGTTGCTGAAATCGGTCTTAAAAATTTGGGGAAAAAATGGTTTACAATTGCAGGATGGCGTAGTAAGCTATTCTTTTACATTGGACAACTTCTCTTCCCAAAAAGACGGATAAAGCTTGCATCTAAAACATATCTAAGGCAATTATTAAAGAAAAACAGATAATTCCAAGGAAATTTCAAGATCTATTCTTGAATGTTACTCACTTTTTAATTTTTTAATTGCTGACATCTTCCCATACTTCAGCATACTATCTACTGCTGTCCGCACATTCTGTACGGGACAATCCAATATATCATGTGTGAACCCGGGAATATAGCATGCATCATCGGGACTATATACTGCATCTTCTAC
>WJKO01000368.1 GCA_014729055.1 Promethearchaeota archaeon
AATTGGATTAATAAATTATTTATTGCAACAAGCACAGAAAAATGAAAGTACCTCTTTTCGTTCATCATCTGTAAGCAATGATAATGTAGATACTGCAATAGCTTTCGCTCCTTTCACTGGAGCCCATTCCCCTTTAGGATCAATGCGATACATTAATCGTCCATCAATCACTTTTTCTTCGTAATACATTTATTCTTTCCCTTCAGACAGATTGCATTCTTTAAACCATTTAAATACATTTTCTAAAAGAAACATTGCATCATCATTGGTAAATGAGTCAGAGCTTAAACTTCTATGAATATGCTTATACCACGTTATTGTAATAATTTTACCATTATGTGTCCACTGTAAACTGCCACCTCCTTCGCCATCATTATTGTCGAATGACCAGTGTTCAGTTTCAACAGTATGAGAATATATTGTATAAATAGGGTTTAACAAAATAATGTTTCTTACAATTTCTGCGAGTAAAGCACTTTTATAATTAATATCTTCTTGCATATCACTTTATAATATCTGATAATCATTATGTCAATATATTATTGCCTTTGCTTACAGCATCTATGCCATGCCCAACCACCAAAATATTTAACAGCCAAATACATGCAACGTCTCTTCCATCTTGGCACTTTTAATACAACCATAGCTTCTAAAAATATTTTGTCTGCTTCATCTTTACTCCGATCTTGAGACCAATATAAATAATCATGAATTACAGCAGCATTGCCATGTTTCCCCCATCGAGGAAAAATGGACCAAAATATTCTGGGTACAGAGGCAAAATCAGTTACGAATCCAACAGATACAGTAATCGTATCACCACTTCCTTCTTTACCTACATCATAGCCAAATTCTTTTCTTATTATCCATCTTTTACCATCAGACAATGGGCTTATTAATAATAAATCAGTAAACTTACTCATGCATAATATTTGACTTATTAATCATACTCTGGTATAACGGATCATTTTCAAACAATTGTTCTTCCATCTCCCCCATAGATTTTAGGGTATTAATCATTCCTTGAATAATTTCACACTTGAATTCACTCATCATACCATTTCTTTTTAATAATTCTAATTTAGAAATACATTGATCAATATCATCACTAAATTGTTTAAAAACGCTAGGATTTGGATACACCCCCCATTTTTTAAGCCCAGGCATTTCTTCTTTAGATTTATCAGACATGTTATATCCTTTCCCAAGTTATCCTCTGTTCAAAATCTTCTTGGATCATATCTTCAATAAGTTTTTCACGATCTTCTTCAGTCTCACACTCATCTAAATCATCATCATCAATAATAGTATACTGTGGCCTACTTTTTCCTATATACCCATCATTTACTTCCCATCTTACTTTCATTATTGCTCCTTATAATATACGAACTGTTTACCTCTAGATAAATCTTCACTCATCTTCCATTCATATTCCAAAACATGATAATTAGGCATCTCACTTATTGCCTGCTCAACAATATCACTGGTTATCCGTTCTTGATAATCAAAAGAATGGTTTATTTCTGGAATTAGCTCGACCATTTTAAGGCCACCAGAATGAGCATTCACAATATTCATGATCTTATGTTTGATCTCTTTATAATTTTTATCTTTGCAACTACCTGGAGCAGCTACTTTTGGCCTAGGCGGTATCTTACGTCCAAAACGATCAAACATGCTACCTTGTGGCTTAACCATATACGTTTATAACAGAACTACATTCATAGTAAATATTAGCACAAAAATTTTTTATTTTATAACTTTTTCTTAGTAAATAAAATGCCGATTTAAGGCATACATATCCAATATAAGGAGCACATCATGATCAATCTTGAACAACTTCAAGACTTGAAAGCATTAGGTATTTCACCTATCGACAAACAGCCGGAATTGAAACTTGAACCTTGGATTGAAGAAACATTTAAAAAATATGGAATAAATTGCAAAAATGATCAACGCGTTTTAAACATTTTAATTAACAATTTACTAACTAAATATTTAGCACAACAAGAAAAAAATGAAGAAATCGATAAAAATAAAATATCTCTTATTAGAGAAATGTCTATTAATGAATTATTATATCACTACATGTATACCTGGGATTTGTCTAAAATAATTAGTATACAACCATTATCCAACCCCGCTGGGCTTATTTATTACAGTGATTGCAATGAAACAGATATTACTGTGTATACAGATTCGGTATCAGCTAGAACTACAAATTGTAACAAAGGAGTTGATATGCTATTTAAAAAAGTCCAAGATGACATAATGAATGAACTTTATAAAAATCTTGACCCCATGGCGACTGCTGAGATTAACTTTGCAGAATTAAGCTATTTCTTAAATTCTGCTCTATGTAATAATTATAACGAAGTAATATACAATAAATCCATAACTTTTGATGAAAAATCCAATCCTATGGCAAGCAATGGCATTATTATACGTACTTTTGATAATCTTAATAAAAAGAAAATTGAAGTGAATAATGGAATAGCTATGGATGAAGTGTTACTAAGAAATAACAAATCCCAATATGATGTAGGCTTAGCCTTCTGCCCTTATATAATACCCATGAGAACCACTAGATCAGATTATATTATGGCACGGTATGGTACATGGGTGTCACCAGATATTGCTCATTATTATAAAAGGATAAAAGTAGTAAAATGATTACGGCTTAGGATCTCTCCATCCCCCAACTATTTCTTCTTGACAAGTAAGGTTATAATAACGCCATCCTTGAAAACCACGCATTTTTATTGGTTTTACCCAAAACCAAGTCTCAGCTTTCATGTATATATAACATTTGCTTTGCCATTTTTTACCAGTGGTGTTACAAACTATAGACCCACCAATTTTGACATGATCCACTAAGCAGAAACCACGAATATACCCATCTTCTACATACCAAATACGATCTCCTCGTATTATACGAGGTACAGAATGTAAAGCCCGAAAATACCATCCTCCATTAGCTGCTTTACATTCTTCTGCTTCTTGAGCAGCTTCTTGCATGCAGCGTTTAGGTG
>WJKO01000369.1 GCA_014729055.1 Promethearchaeota archaeon
AATCGCTTAAAATTATGTTTCTAAATAAAAGATGGTTGTTTGGAACCATTTTGGGAATCATTGGAGGTTTTCCCTATTTTATCGCTGTTGAGTTAGCAGGAGTAACAGTTGTGCAGCCTTTAATGAATTTTGGTTTTATTGCGTTAGTATTATGGGCTAAGAAGATACTGAATGAGGAATTAACGCCCACAGCCAAAATTGCAATCGGTCTGATGATAATAATGCCATTGTTTATTGCTTTGGGCAATGTCCCAGAACCCACGCTAAACAAACCATCTGATTTTTACGTATTTATAATAATCGCAGTAATAGTTATTTTAATTTTATTCGCAATTGCAAAAAAGGTTCCTATCTTGTGGGCATTTGGTTGTGGTATGTGTTTTGCGTTGGGTGCGGCAAACCTGCAAGCATTCCTCCTGCCCTTGGACTTCACGGCAGGATTAGATATTCTAATAGATCAAGCCATTGACAATATTCTATTTGGAATTTTATCTATCTTTTTCAATGGAATGGGTGTATTTATAGGCCAGATAGGGCTTCAGAAGACATCTGCATCAAGATACAATCCAATAAACCAAACAATGAATAATATTACTTCGATTATCGGAGGGATAATCGTTTTTGCACAATTACCAGTATCTCCGTTCTATTATATTATTGGATTTATTTTAGGAATAGTTGGTGTTTTCTTATTAGGAAAATACACCTTAGATGAAGCCCCATTGCAAGAATTAGTAGAAGAATCCGAAATAATGGAATCTACGGAAGATGATACGAATGATTCTAAATAAAGAGAACTAAAAAGATCATATAAATTAGCAGAAGATCAAATAAATGAGAAAACGATCATATAAAACACGCTTTGTCTAAGGATTGTTGCCACGGCTTAGTTGTTCTTACTAAATCTGGAAACCACTTCTGGCATTCCGCAATGGCGTTTAATGCTCCGGTCAACTTGTGGGAATTTTGGTACGATTGGAAAAAGAATTCCTTATCATTGAAAATGCGTTCTGCGGTTTCGAGATATTTCTCTACTGATTCACGCACATCACTTTTCCGATACCAATTTGCATTTCTACTGCTTCGGATCATGCTATATAATCCATCTAAATCAATACAATAAGTTACGTCCTTGTCCCATAATCCATTATCCTTTTGTAATCTAATGCATTCATCCACGATTTTTTCTGGATAAGGCCATTTTCGATTGAAAAATTCATAGACATAATACATATGAAACGCTCCACCTAACTCTTGTTTGGTTGGCTTGCGAACAATCTTTATTCTATGAATAAATCCACGTAAATAGAATCCTGATTTGGGATCAGCGTGTTTATCTAACCAATCGAAATACCAATTAAAAAACTCATCTGTACCTTCATCTGCCATTGCTAATGCGGCAGGAACCCCAGAAACTATATGCGAACTTGGCCATATTATACTCCAATTTATCCCATTTATCCATTTTTTCATAGAGTTTTTGGAAGAAATAATGTCATGTTTCCATTTTAATGGATACTGCGGTCGTCGGTCGATTAAATAAAGTGCCGCAACCGCATAAGCGGTAGTATGTTCTTTATAATGCATCGTATATGTTTTTTCAAACCAGCCCGTATTTGGGTTCTGAAATTGATTGATCATTTTAGCCCATTCATCTTTTTCTGATTCTGTCAAATGGAGTTGGTTGATATCATATAGTGATATTAGCATATCCGTCGTTCCGTATAGGCTTGTGGTAGAAGATTGCGATTTTTTTTCTAAATCCACATCAGTTTTCTTATAACAATACTCTCCCTTTTTAGAACCCGATCGAAATTGCTTGATCCATTCCGGGAAAAATTCAGTCTCAAATAGAGTAAAATCGTATATTTTATTCTGTTTTTTTGCCATAGATATTATCACTAATCGTTCTTTACCTTTTTTTCTTAATTATTTTCTGGCAGACATAATATTGATGATTATCTGGAACATCCTCACTAACGATAGTCCCAGGTCCAATAAAGCAATCGTTCCCAATTTTTCTACCACAAAATACTAAGGTATTGATTCCAAGCTGTGTATTATCCCCGATAATCGCACCCATCTTCTTTCTCTTTGTATTTACTTTTTTATCCTTAATATTCATGCATATATTCTGTTTATCCAATCTCGTATTGCTGACAACAGACCCACAACCGAAGTTTACATTAGATCCAACTATGGAATCACCTATGTATGATAAATGACTAATATACGTGTTTTTTAGTATGATGGAATTTTTAATTTCCGATGAATTACCAATTTTACAATGTTTACCAATAAAACTATAAGGTCGTATATACGCAGACGGCCCAATAATGGCATCATCTCCAATATAAGCAGGTCCTTCGATGTAGGTTCCAGATTTCACTGTTGTATTTTTACCGATATAAACATCTCCCGATATTGATACGTTGTTTTCAATGGTTCCTTCAATTTTAGGTGATATATGTTTTAGTATTTCCTTATTAGTGTCTATCAATTGCCATGGGTGTCCAACATCGTTCCAGAATTGCTTAGATAAGTCATAACCATACATTCGGTAATCTTCATCTATCAATATCTGAATAGAATCAGTTATTTCATATTCTCCACGGGCACTTTTTTCAGTTCTATTGATGCCCTCGAATATATCGCTATTAAATATATATATACCCGCGTTTGCAAGATTGCCATATTCATCAGATTTAGGCTTTTCGACGATTTTATCGACCAATTGTTGTTGATTAAGACTAATGATACCATATTTAGTCGGATCTTCAACTTTTTTAAGACAAATTAAAGAATTTACATCGGAATTCTTGAAGATCCCCACAATTTCATCATAAACTGCCTTTTCAGTGTAAATATCGCCGTATATTAATAGAAAATTATCTTTATTCACAAATTGTTGTCCGAGTTTCGTGGCGTTTGCGGTGCCAGAATATTCTTGTTGGTTAATATAAGTTATATTCACACCAAAATCCCCGCCATCTCCAAAGTAATCTCGGATAATTTGGTCTAGATATCCAACAACAATTAGAATATTGTTTATACCAACCTGTTTTAAATAATCCACAGTATATTGTAACAAGGGTTTCCCAGCTACAGGTATCATGGGTTTTGGTCTATTTTTGGTGATTGGGAGTAATCTTCTACCGACA
>WJKO01000370.1 GCA_014729055.1 Promethearchaeota archaeon
AAAAAGGATATATTACACGAGCCCAACGATTTGAATATCTTGATTTAGATTGGAATGGTCCAGACGATCATATCGGTTTAACTGCCGATTTAATCCGAGCCATTGCTCTTGATCAATTTAATCCACAGTTTAATATGGGTGCGGGGGCAACCGTTTTAGCAGTAAATCCAGTTGCTTTTCACAATGAGGGCTTAAGTAATCGACAAGAAGCAGTTAAAGACATGGTTACTGGAAAATCACCTGGGTGTATCATGATAACTGGACCGGAAGTTGGTTCCGATGCAGTAAGACCTTTGACAAGATGTGATCCCCAAGATGACGGCAGTTTCTTAATTACAGGAGAAAAAATCTATAGTACAAACGGACCAAAATCTGATTATGGTGTTTTCTATGCTGCAACTGAACCTGGAAATTCTAAGACAGTCATGCAAGGATATTTTGATGACTTACAGAATGTTCCTGGAATGACTATTAAACGAGTTGGCATTCCGTGGGTTCCAAAGTTGTTCTTAGGAAATGAAATCATGGAAAATTGTCCTTGTCCAAAAGAAAATGTATTAGGTCCTCCAGGTGCGGGTAAAGCAAATATGTTTGAAGGATTGAACCTTGAAAGAATGGGTATTGCTATCTTGGATTGTGCAGAATTATGGAATGCTGTAACTCATGCTACTATCTATTGTAATATGCGTAAACAGATGGGTAAATTGATTTTATTACACCAAGGTGTAGGTTTTACTTTGACAGAGATGTGGGCTAAAACCATTAATTTTACATTAGCATGTCTAAAATTCTGTGAAATATACGATGATGCATTAGCAAAATATGGTGGGGAAATTCCTCCAAATCTCGATGCTCAATTGATTCCTGTTGCACATGCTCTTAAATATAGAGGGGCAATCTTATCAGAAAGGATCTGTTATGAGTGTGCAAATCTCATGGGCGGTGCTGGTGTTTGCGATAATACATTAATGCACGACTTACTGGGACTCTCCCGAATTCAAGAAGTAATTGGTGGAACTCGACAGATTCAGCAATACGTTATGAGCATGTCTCTACGTAAATTCTTTAAAACAATATAGAATATCTTTTAGTGTTTTCAATTTCATTCTATTTTTTTCTTTTACCAATCGATTTGGTGTCTAATTTTTAAAATTTTGTTTATCATTGAAATTATATTTCTATCGGTTTTGGTCAAAAATTTGAGAAAAATTTATTGAAATATAAAAAAATTAAATAAGGTTTTATCTAAAATCAATATTATAAATGTAAACGGTGATTTCACCTTTTTTCTGAATATTTTTTAAAAAACGTTTATATGTTTTTAATTGGTATCGTTCTTAGGAATTGAATTTTAAACATTAATTATCTAAATATGCTTTTGTAAAACTTTGTTGAACCGATCATGTATAGGGGAAATTTAGTTAAACATAGAAGAGAAAAAATCCGAAAACTTGAAGAAAAGATTGACAATAATCCCCATGATCTTGATGCTCATTGTGACTTAGCGCATATTTATATGGATATGGGGGATCAAATAGAAGCTTTCTCTTGGTTTAATAAAGCCCGAAGGCGCTTTCCCAAAAATGCTGGACCTTATATTGCAATCGGTCGAATTTATTTACAAAATAATAAATTAAAATCTGCTTATACAATGTTCCAGAAAGCTACTGAATTAGAACCCCATAATTACCATGCTTGGATTGGATTGTCAAAACTATTTATTCTCAATAGAGATTTTAGAGAATGTCAAAAAATTGGTGAGAAACTTTTAGAAATCGCACCTGATAATCCAACAGCTTTAAAGCAAGTACTACTCTGCACGATAAAAAATAATAAACTTAACAATGCAATAAAGTTAGGAAATAGACTTTTGAATATGGATGTAGATTTTGAAACCCATATGTATGCTCAATTCTATTTAGCGTTTATCGCTATTAAACAGAAGAGATATAATAAAGCAATTTCCTATTTAGAACAAGTAGGAGAACAATCCAAATATTATGCAAAATCCTTACATAATTTAGCTTTAGCATATTCTGATTCTGGCAACTTCCAACTGTCAGAAGATAGATTCAACAAAATTATAAGTCAGAAATCGAAATATTTTGAGGAATTACGTGAGCTTCCAGAATTTTGGGTAAATCTTGGGCTCTTTTATGAAGAGACAAAGCAATATCAAAAAGCCTACGATGCTTATAAAAAAGCGAATCAGTTGCAAGACGATATTTGGCCATACATGAAAACTATGAAAAAATTATTTATCCAAAATCAGAAAATCAACGAGAATTCAGACAATCTAAATTCCTCTGATGTTGATAAAGAACAAAATATAGATAAGTTTATTGCTGAATCAAAACTTAAAGATTTAAAATACGCCCTCTATTTAGGATGCGTTATTCCAAATAGATATCCTATGATAGAAGCAGCTACAAGACTTTTCTTGAGGAAATTGGGTGTTAAAATTGATGAAATGAATGGAGCAACTTGCTGTCCTGCACCAGGTGTATTTAGATCTTTTGATATCGAGACTTGGTTAACTGTTGCCGGTAGAAATATACAAATAGCGGAGAACTTGAATGATGAGATATTAACTTTATGCAACGGTTGTTATGGTACGTTATTAGAAGCGGATCATCAATTAAAAACAGATAAAGGAAAAAGGAAAACTGTAAACAAACATTTAGAGAAGATTGGTAAACAATATGAAGGCACCTCAAAGGTACGACATATCGTAGAAATAATGTATCAAGATAT
The DNA here is from genome assembly GCA_014729055.1 of Promethearchaeota archaeon. Lineage (GTDB taxonomy): Archaea > Asgardarchaeota > Lokiarchaeia > Sigyniarchaeales > Promethearchaeaceae > WJKO01. The sequence continues at coordinate 2,755 of WJKO01000370.1, forward strand.
AGGTATTGATACATTGAAATATTTTATTAAGAAGAAATGGGATATAGATGTTGCCGTTCATTATGGATGTCATCTTGTGAAGCCAAGTATGACAAGACCTTGGGGTGGCGACTTCGAAGAGCCGACATTCTTTGATGAAATTGTTGAGTTAACCGGATGTCGTAGTATCGATTATAAAGATAAAATGATGTGTTGTGGGGCAGGAGGAGGATTAAGATCGACTGTAAAAGAAGTCTCTTTAGACTTTACGTTTGCAAAATTAAAAAATATGAGGGACGCTGGAGCTCAAGCAATTATTACGTGTTGTCCTTTCTGTCATTTGCAATTTGATTTGGGTCAAGTTGAGGTAAATAACGTATTTAGAGATGAAATCGAAGAAAAATTTCAAATCCCAGTTATTTACATCACTCAGTTATTCGGATATTGTATGAATAATGACCTCTACAAGATAGGTTTGTTAAGACCCAATAAACTGCAAGGAACACCCCCGTTTGTAGATACGGCTCCAGTTTTTAAAAATTATGTAGATCTTGAGTAACTATTAATATTACCCATAGTTTTAACCGAATTATTAAATAATATAATACATGCAGATTAGGTAAAATGATCGATTTGCGATCTTTTTATAACGATTTTTGTATAATATAGATAGAAAATACCAAGCTTCTAATTGAAATTAAAAAAAAACTACACACTATTTAACGGGATTATATTCTATATAACTGATAATTACTTAAAAACTGTTAAATATTTTGAATTTTTGCTTAAAAAGAAACACGATTTTCATCGAATTATAAAAAAAACAGAAAATATTTTTATAAATCATCGACTTAGATATTTAATTAAAAACATCATAACTAAATACTTATGATAAAAAAATTATTTATAATGGAGTAAAATAGAATGCCCGTAAAAGTAGCTTTTATGCAACTTAGTTCTTGTTGGGGATGTCATCAATCTTTACTCAATGCACATTTAGGTCTCCTTCCAGTTCTACCAGAGCTGGATATTGTATATTGGCCCGCTGTGATTGATTTTAAATTGGACTCTCTGAAAGAACGAGAAGATGGTGAAATTGTTGTTGGATTCATCGAGGGCGGAATCAGAAATGAACAAGATCGACAGAATACTTTATTGATGCGCAAAAAATGTAAAATTATAGTTGCTCTTGGAGCTTGTGCATGTCATGGAAGTGTAATTGGTTTAGCAAATCTTTACGACAAGCAAGACTTGGAGAAAAGAAAATTCCAGACAGCCCCAAGTATTCAAGAATCAGAAGTAGAAGGCGGAGTTCCAAATGAATATGTTACAGAAAACACTGATCGTCTTTATACGGTTCCACAAGTAATCGATGTCGATGTTAAGATACCTGGTTGCCCACCGACAACAGAAAATATTGTTTCTTCAATTATCTATTTGTTAACATTAGTAGCACCTCCTGCGGGAGATCCGAGTAAAAATGTTTATGAGGGTGTACCCGAGGGAGAAACTTTAGTGGATAAAGGCAAACTATGTTTTGGATCTATCTGTGCTGCGCCTAAGGATGGCTCAAAAGTTGATTTAACTGAACCGTTTTTGGGCACATATGGATTAAGTTCTAATCCTGATGTCAAGAGAGCTCAGAAATTGTTAGATTTATTAAAATCTAAAGATAAGTTAACGCAAGAAGATGCAGTTCTTATCAAGAAATTTCTGATGTTATCATTGAATTTGGCTGGATTAGAACATATGTATTTTAAAGGAGATCCTTTACAAAGACTAGCCAAAGAACCTGAATCATTTGAGGAGAAGGATGTTGGTGGTACGAAAGTATTAGCATATTCTAAGACTGGTAACGAAATCGTAGACAATATTTTAGGTCTATGTTTGTTGAAACTACGTGATTCAGAAGAATTTAAGTTCAGTCAAGCCACAGTCTGCTCAACATGTAATCGACAGATAGTTGATAAAACATATACAGATATTAAGAGAGATTATGAAGGATTACCGGATATGGATAAGTGTTTTCTCGAAGAAGGATATGTTTGTCTCGGACCTGTAACAAAAGCTGGTTGCGGAACGATCTGTCCAAATAGAGCTAACGCTCCTTGTCTTGGATGTTATGGTCCACCAGAAAACATACCGGATCAAGGTGCTAAAATGCTATCTACTTATGCATCATTAGCCCAAGTAGATCCTGAGCAAATTACTGCTAAAATACTCGATCCAGCCGGATTATTCAATAGATTTACTTTAGCTGCAAGTACCTTTAAAGGTAAAGTAAATGATACGGAGGAAAAATAACATGACGTTCGTACCAAATGTAGAATTTAAAAAGAAACTGCTTGATGTGCATCTTGAGGACAAAATTAAATACTGTTATCAGTGTGATCGTTGCACCTCAGTATGCCCAGTAGCAGAAGCGACAAATAATCGATATAATCCTCGAACAATAATAATGGGTGCAATGTTAGGATTGCCTCAATTAGTACTGGGTGCAGAGGATAACTTTAAGATCTGGGGTTGTCAAGTCTGCGACACATGCGATGAAAAATGTCCTAATGATATCGAGCTTACTGAGATTTTTAATTTAGTTAAAAATATCAGTGTACAACAAGGAACTGCTCCAGAGTATTATACGATGCAAGCTAAAACTATTCTGGAGAATGGTAAAGCAATTCCATCGCAATCCGCGATAGAAAGAAGGCGTAAGAAATATGGACTACCTCCTGTGCCAAAATGTAATGTTGATGAAATTCAGAATATACTAAAACAAACAGAACTCGATAAAAAATTAAAATATAAATGGGTGGAGGAACAATAAGATGGCAGATTCACAAGAAAAATTATTATTTCCGGGATGTATGATTGGAAATCGTATACCGTTTATCGAGGCATCTGCACGTAAGGTGTTTGATAAACTAGGTGTCAAAGTTTTAGATGCACCTTTTGGTTGTTGTCCAGATCCAGTGGGATTTCAAAGTACTGATAAAGAGAGTTGGTTAGCTTTAGGAGCTCGAAATCTATGTATCGCTGAAGAACAAGGAAAAAGCATTGTATCTCTCTGCAATGGTTGCACTCAGACATTAACTGCAGTGAATCAAAAATTAAAACATGATGCACATAAAAAGTCCAAAGTTAATTCTATGTTAAATAGTGTCGGAAAAGAATTTAAAGGGACTATCGATGTATATCATTTCGTAAGACTACTTAAAGAAGAAGTTGGTATCAATAAGATCAAGGAGACTGTCACAAATCCATTGAAAGGGTTAAAGATAGCATGTCACACAGGTTGCCATTATTCAAGACCATCTGAAATAATGCAGTACGATGATCCGTTTGAACCAAAAGTCCTTCGCGAGTTAGTTGCTGCAACTGGAGCCGAAGTTATTGATTATGAAGAAGAAGCTCTATGTTGTGGTGTCGGGGCTGGTAATGCTGAGGAAGATGTGGGATTATTGGTCTTAAAGCGAAAAATGGATAGTATCGTGAAATCAGGAGCAGACTATATAGCAGTAATATGTCCTTCATGTTTTCAACAAATGGACGGAAATCAAAGAAATCTACAAAAGAAATTTGAACAAGAATATGATATTCCGATATTGTATTTAACAGAAATTCTTGCGCTTGCAATGGGATACACTTATGATGATCTTAATTTACGACGACATCGTGTAAAACCAAAAGCGCTTCAAAACAAAGAATAGGAGGAAAGAAAATGCCAAAAGTATATGATGTAGAACCAGTAACAAGGTTAGAGGGTCATGGAGGGTTAAAAATAACCCTTTCAGACGACGGTTCTAAGGTATTAGATGCTCAATTCAATGTAACTACCACAAGATTTTTCGAGAAATTCGTAGAAGGACGTTTCATGGAACATGTCCCAAGAATTACTCCGAGAATCTGCGGAATTTGTCCTATTCCTCACCATTTAACGGCTACAAAAGCCGTAGAATCTGCATGGGATGTAGAAATTCCAGAGCCAGCACTGAAATTAAGGCAATTATTACAAAATGCAAAGCAATATAGTTCTCATTTATTGCATTTTTATGCTTTAGCAGCGCCTGACTTTCTCTATGGTCCTTTTGCACCACCTGAAAAAAGGAATGTAGTTCAAGTGATAAATGATCTACCAGATGCGGGAAAGATGGCTCTAAAAATGATGGATTTCGGACAGAATCTATGCGCAGATATTGGGGGGAAATCAGTTCATCCTATTGTAGGAATCGCTGGCGGTATGAAAAAGCCGTTTACGGAGGATTTTCGCGATAAATATCTTAAACAAATTGATGAACAAATAGAATTTACAAAGAAAACAGTAGATATTGCAAAAGCAGTTGTTGAAGCATATTGGCCTGTTATTGCAAACGTGGGAACAGTACCGACC
>WJKO01000371.1 GCA_014729055.1 Promethearchaeota archaeon
AATTAATTAAAAAAGTATTCAATTATTTGATAATTTAAGGCCAACTCTCAATATCAGCACCAAGCACCGCCAGATAGACTTGCCGTTGTTTTCTAAGTATCATATGAATGAAAGCTGTACTAATTAACACGAGAATCATTATAGCACATACATGAACAAAATTCCAAACATGAACATACATGAACCAAACCTGAATGAAATTCCCCAGAATTAATTTTTAGTAGGTATGAGAGTTCTAATAAATTTTTCTAAATATCTTCTATTCTAATCATAGATTATATAACATACCATCCCACCAAGCTGTTTAAGCCGTTTACCTGCATCTGACTCAGAATAGATAATTTTTGATTTAATACCATTATTTTTAGCAACCTGAATAATTCGATGGATTCGATTCTTTTGTGGATGCTCATTGAGGAATGTATCAGTTAAAAGGAGATAATTGGGTTTTTGTTCATATTTTTTCCATTTATGATCTATTAATTCTTCAATAGGTTTAATTTTGTAGAGAATTTTCCCGAAACGATCAGATCTGTTTAAAATCTCCTCTAAATCCTTAATTATCATGCTTGATTCCGTATTCGATGCTTCTTCGACTTTTTCTTGAAAGAGTTCATACTGTACTAATTTGAATAATTCTTCTGCATTGGATGCATTTCCTTCTAATTTTGCAAAAACGGCTTGTTGAGGACCTTTTTTCAACATCCACTGATGGTGGTGTTCCACATGTTCAAAAAATTCTTGGTTGTATTCTGTTTTTGGAGAATTTACTAACACGATACTTCGGATACCGCCCTTTATTATCTTTCGAAGTAAATTCACGATTTCTTCATGGAAATGATATAACTGTTTTTCATCTTGGTTCTTACGCTTTCTTCCTCGTTTAATGACTTGTTCTGGCTTGATTTTTTCGCTATAAATTTTCCAAAAAACCGCCCTATCTTCATGTAATCCCACTAAAACAGAGACAGGAAATCCTCTCTTAGAACGCCGTTTTTTCCTTCTGCCCATGCTTTTCGAAATTTTCCATTTCCAAAAAACCTTGGTTTCCTAAAAATAACAATAATTCCAGAAAAATTGAAGAAAACTGAGTAGATTTCGATTATTGCTAAGAAAACAAAAATCTTATAGAGATGGAAGTATTTTTTTGAGTAAGTAGAAGATATATGACCGAAAAAATACCTAATAAAAATAGAGATTCTAATCCAATTGAGATTACGAAAAATATTGTTAGATTGTATCCAATATGTCCAGAATGTCTTGGAAGACAATTTGCGTTGTTGGGAACAAATATGGCTAACTCTGAAAGGGCGGAATCATTATTAAATACGATTATTATGCAGATCCATAACGATTATTACAACATGAATCAAGCAGTTGATCAAGTAGAAAATCAGGATGTAAGTAAGGAACTTGCACTTTTAACTAAAATCGCAGAAAATACAACAAGTACAGTAGTAAAACCCTTGTTAAGGAAATTAAGTAATTCTTATACAGAATCAAAAGCAGAATTCCATTGTGCGATATGTAATAATGTATTCCTACAAACAAACGAAATTATCGATAAAATTATTGAACAAACTCGAGAGTTTGAGTTTTCTAATTTTTTAATAGGAACATCAATAAATCCTATATTTCAAGAAAAAGAAGATGAATTTCGTGTTAAGTTAAATATTACGACTGGAGAAGCATTTAAGAAGAATTTGAATCGTTTAGTGGGGATCGAATTAGCAAAAAAATGGGATCTTCCCGTTGAATTTAAAGAACCAGAAGTTAACATAATCATTGACTTGGATTTACACGATTTCAAAATTGATATAGTTTCTAATCCTTTGTGTGTGCAAGGGCGTTATCATAAATACGAACGGGGAATTCCACAGACACACTGGCCTCACCGCGCTTGTCATGGTAAGGGATGTAAAGAATGTAATGTTACCGGCAAACAGTATCCTACAAGTGTTGAGGAATTATTAACGCCTTTTATCCAGAAATACTCACTTGGAACAGACTCCAAATTCCATGGGGCTGGGAGGGAAGATATTGATGCCCGATGTTTAGGTAATGGGCGCCCTTTTATAATAGAAATAAAAGAACCTAAAAAAAGGTCGCTTGATTTACAGAAAATTGAAAATGAAATAAAAGAACAAGTAGGGAAGCGAGTCGATGCAATTAATTTGAAATTTGTTCCCCGTTCAAAGATTAAAAAAATAAAGAGCAGAGGGGAAAAAACTCGTAAATCATATAGGGCATTTATTGAATCTAAAAACCCGATTACTAAAGAAGAATTTGAGGAAAAGTTTAACGCAGCTAAAAAACAAGTAATCGGCAAGACAATTTATCAAAGAACCCCAACACGAGTTGCTCATAGAAGAGCGGATAAAACACGTGAGAAAGAGATATACAAATTGAACGGAGAATGGATTGATGAACTGCATATAATTGTTGACATCGAAGCGATGGGAGGAACTTATATAAAAGAATTTATATCAAGCGACAACCAAAGAACAACACCCAATCTTAGTTCACTGCTTGATAGATCATTAACTTGTGAGAACTTAGACGTAACATCAGTGAAAAAAATTACAAACGGAAAATGAAAAAATTATTAAATTATGGTTTATAAAACGCAATTGTTGTATTTTTGTAAATTCGGTGAAGTATTATGGTTAAAAATCATGGATATCGTGTAAAAACACGTAGCGTTTATCGAAAGAAAGTCCGAGAGAGAGGTATAAAAAGTCTCAGTAGATTTTTAGTTGACTATGAAATCGGGGATAAAGTAGATATTATTGGAGACCCAGCATTTCAAAAACGCGGATTACCTCATAAAAGATTTCATGGAAAAACTGGACAAATTATAGGTAAACGTGGTCGTTGTTATGAAGTGAAGGTTAAAGATCTCAATAAAGAGAAAATGATTATAGTCGGAAAAGCGCACTTACGTAAAAATAAGTTCCATGAGCAATAAGAGGTTTTTTGAGATGGTACGTAAAATATTAGATAAAAGAATTATTTGTATTCCTGAAGTAAAGGAAATATTAGAAAATCTTGAAAAGAATATAGGTAGAGATGCCTTTGATTCATTCCAAGACATAACTCTTCAATATGCTCAAAATTTCGCAAAAACTGACGAAAAAAAGGCAATGAAAATTAAAAAGATGTTGATGCAGGAATATAAACTAGAAGAAGAATACGCGATTATGGTCGTAAATATTTTACCAAATCATATTGAAGAACTTAGAACTATTTTTGAGAAAAATTTAACCGCTGCAAAATTATCTGATGAAGATCTCCAAGAAATGATCTATAAAATACAAGATATTCTGAAATAAAAATCAGTATGATCAAAAAATTTATATTTTCGTTCTATATTTTTCTTTATAGAAGTTAGAGCACGAAATAAAGGATTAGAAAATCCTATATTAATG
>WJKO01000372.1 GCA_014729055.1 Promethearchaeota archaeon
CCATAAACCATGTTCAAGTTTTTCTAATTTAACATATTCTTGAATGTACTTTAAAGCCTTTTTATACGTCTCTCTACTTAAGCCTATCTGAGACGCTAAATAATGGTGACCAATTTCATCGAAATAGGTTTTAAGTTCATCAACGCTGAAGACTCGATAGGATCCTTGGAGCTTGAGCACCGTTAATATATTCAATCCGACCAAGCTTCCATGCAAATAGAGTTTTGGTGAAATTCTTTCAATACAATATGCGAGATGATGTTCACTACCTTCTTCTGGTCGTGCATTTCCCCAATCTTCACAGATATAACATTCTTCTTTTAAACATTCCACAAGGAATTTTATACCATCGTTACTCAGAGCTTTAACTTTGTGAGGATTTCGGAGCATTTTTTTTGCCAATCTGTATGCCTTATTGAAGATTCCTTTATCAAATGGGTCATGAAAGATTTCTTTACCTATTTTCCAATCACCTAAAGCAGTGCAAATTGATAAAACATCACAGGTTCCGGCATAATTATATTTCGGAGGTGCACCACGAATTAAATTATAGTCAATAATGATATTATTTGGTTCAGATTTACCTATATAACGAACTCGATGTTGATCTCTCACACCTATTTCACGAGTCAAGAAAGCATCAGCTGAAATAATAGATGGAATTCTTATTACTGGTATATTCCATTTCCACGATAAATATTTGCTGGTGTCAATAGCAACGCCCCCACCCAATCCAACAACCTCTGAACAATCATGGGGTTTATTTGCTAAATCATTCAAGTGATCAATATCAACATTTTCAGCAATAATTGTTTCATGTGGGTAATTATTTATCCTCTGTTTAAAATTACGCCATGGAGGATCTGCAACTACTGCCGTATAATTTTTTAAGTCATTGATGGACTTAACAGCAAGATCTGAGCCATATCGAATTTTAATAAATGGTTCTGGCATAATTTGAATTTTGTTAATTTGCTTAATTATTTTTTTTATCCTCAAGATTTAGAAGCAATTTAAGTAGTAGAATTGCTCCTTGCTTGTCTAATGGGTCGTTATTATTACCGCACTTAGGACTCATAACGCAGCCAGGACACTTTTCCTTACATTTACAAGATATTATCAATTCAAGAGTCTTTTCCAATAATTCTATCATATTATCATACAAAATTTCAGATATTCCAATCCCACCCGGAAATCCATCATATATATAGATTAAGGACCAAATATCGATTCCCTCACCCTCTTTCTCAACAGAAACACCTCCAATATCCCATCTATCGCACATTGTAAAATAAGGTGCCATGGAAATTGAAGCATGTTCGATTGCATGAATGCTTCCACCAAAATTCATTTTTTTCTGAATGATCTGTTTCTTAAATGCTGGAGATATTGAAAACCAAACACCTTTGGTAATTAATTCTATCGGCGGTAAATCAAGGTCTTTATAGTTAATTTTTGTTTGAGTATCAATTGTTAAGATATCATATCCGATGATGGTTTCCGTAACTCTTACATCTCCATAGTAAATATTAATATTTCTATCAACTTTACTCTTTAACGGCTTTCCAATCTTCTCAATATCCGTTATATAACGCGACTCTGTGTAAGTATTATCTAAATGAGGCACCAATTCAATAGTTTTATTAGCGAAATCAAATCTTATTACTTCATAAGGTTCGGCCATGTACAAATATACTGCACCTTTATGTAATTCTTTAAATACATAACCTTTTTCCTCAAAAGTGATTATTTTTGACCCATCTGTTTTGTTTATGATAACTTTAAAATCAGTATCTGCTATACCTGACAAGTTCACATTCTTTTGAGGAAATTTATCTGTTGAATTATAGAAGTATCTCCTTCCTCTCTGCTTAATATCTCCACTTTCTTCCAAGAAGTCTATTGTTTCCTTATATGAGTCTCCAAATAATGATTTATCTGATTTTGATAACGGATATTCCTTAGTCGCACATTTTATATGCTGTCTTAAAATATACTGATTATCTAAGTTTATGTTACAAACTTCATGTGGGTGTTTAAGCAGTTCATCCGGATGTCTTACATAATATAAATGAAGGGGATCAGTTAACGGGACAAGGAAAGAGATTCCCCAATCTTCTCGACCTGCCCGTCCGACTTGTTGCCACATTGAGGATACCGTACCTGGAAAGCCCGATAAAATCGTGCAATCCAAGGTACCAATATCAACCCCCAATTCTAGCGCATTTGTTGCGAAGACTCCGAGATATTCGCGTCTTCTTAAACCTTTTTCAATTTCTCTACGATCCTTAGGAGTGATTCCTGCACGATAACTTATAATTCTATTTGCTATATTGCCCATTTGGTTTTTATTGAACCAATCCTTGCTAAAATAGGCATTTAATTCTGCCATCTTTCGACTAGTCGTAAATGCTAATGTTTGTAAATCATGATTTACTATAAAGTTGAATAAATATCTCGTTTGTGTATGTGGAGATTTATATCTATCTGATTTCCCATACATAGGAAGATCCCAAAATACAAAATATCGACCAGGATTAGGAG
>WJKO01000373.1 GCA_014729055.1 Promethearchaeota archaeon
CTGGAGTAGGATCTTTGTCGCTTGTGATAAACCAATGCCACCCATCTATATTGATTATATTTTTACTTTGCCCGGTTATGGATTTCAATTTTTATTCTTATATTTATGCGTAGATCTTGCAGTTTTACCCGTTTGGTTTATACTGTTTATGCCCGCCTTGATTAACGATAGTTTAAAAATGATTTTAGGCTATGCTTGGTTACAAAAGACTACTCTTAAAATCGGATGGAAAAAAATGGCTTGGCAAGTTACAGTCGCACCACTATTGGCTTCATTGTGTTACGGAGTTGTACTATTATTGTTTCAAGTCACCATCTGGCCATTATTAGATCTTGCAGCAATTGCATTATTTGGTGAAATTGGACCCGTCATAATCGCAGCAATCATTTTGCTTTGTATATTATTCGTTTTTCCCGCATTATTCTTCGGACCATTTTATTCATTATTCGGTGGCTGGGATGAATTTACCATCGAAGAATTTCGAAAATGTGCATTGATATCTGGACCAAGTAAATGGATTACCATGTTGTTATATAATATCAGCTATAAATTTCATAAATTAAGCCCACTAAAGAATAAGCACCCAATAGCGGATTATGAAATCATAAAAAAGCAAGTCACAGAGCTTGTTGAAGAAGGTAAAGCAAACAGACTCTTAAACAAGAAATCAGAGGAGTAGTCTATTTGAGTCAAACGATTCTAATTACTGGTATTGGTGGGGGAATAGGTAGGGCTATATTCAAATCGTTCCTCTCTAGCGAATATCAAGTCATTACCTCGAGTAGAACGGAAAAAACTGAATTAGATGTTGATTTTAATAGTTTATCTGAAATCACCCATTATCAATACGATCTGACCAAAGAAGAGAATGTAATTCAATTGTTTGAACAAATCAAAAATAAATATAATAAGTTGGATGTATTCATTAACACAATCGGTGGTAGTCTCTATTCCCATAAACTTGAGGATTTTCCACTTGATGAATTTAGAGAAGTATTAGAAGTAAATCTTGTCTCGGCGTTTTTATTGACCAAATATGCCATTCAGTTAATGAAAAATAATAAAGATAACGGCGGAAATATCATACACTTAGTATCATCTTCAGCCAAGAAATTCTCAACTAATAAAGCTCCATATGGCATAGCAAAAGCAGGTCTTGCGCGGTTAATACAATATGCCGCTAAGGAATCGGCAATATATGACATCAGAATAAATGGGCTCTCTCCTACTTATGTCTTTACAGAGCGCCATAAGAGTAGCATTGAAAAGAAGGTAAAGGAAAAAGACCAGTCGGAAGAGGAAATCTTAGATCATATTCTCGAAAGTCAATTATTAAAAAAACCCATGTTACCGGAGGACTTAATCCCCGTCATAATACTATTAAGCAAGACTAAGGTCATAACAGGGCAAATTTACAACTGTACTCTTGGAGAAATAATTAATTATTAAGAAAATAAAATAAAAAGCTAGATTTATACATAGTGGAGGTCTCATGATGAATCTCGAACAATCAATTGATGAAGCTATTAAATTAATAAAAAAATCAAAGCATGCAGTAGCTTTTACGGGTGCTGGTATATCGGTCGAAAGTGGTATCCCTCCTTTCAGAGGTCCAGGAGGAATATGGGAAAAATATGACCCTACACTCTTTGATATTGGTTTTTTTTTGGAACATCCCAAAAAGTCTTGGGAACTGATCAGAAAAATCTTTTTTGAATCTTTTGGAGATGCAAAACCTCATGCCGCTCACACTGTGTTAGCCGCATTAGAAAAGCGTGGAACTTTAAAGGCAATAATAACCCAAAATATAGATAATTTGCATCAAAGTGCCGGAAGTACACGAGTCATACAATTCCATGGAAATTCCAATTATTTCATTTGTATAGATTGCAATAAAAAATACGAATTAGATTATATTACTTTTGATAAGCTGCCGCCAGTCTGTGAAGTGTGTGGCGGTATTCTTAAGCCAGATTTTGTATTCTTTGGAGAGCCAATACCCCAGCAAGCACATATAGATTCCATGTACGAAGCTGAACATTCTGATCTCTTGATTCTAGTTGGAACAACAGGCATTATAATGCCTGCATCGCTTATCCCATTTGTCGCAAAAAGAAATGGAGCAAAAATCATAGAAATTAATCCAAATAAAAGTCAATATACTGATGAAATAGTTGATATTTTTCTTCAAGGAAAAGCTAAGGTTGTATTTGAAAAAATAGCTGCAAAAATGAAATTGGATGCATAGGATAATTTTAGATAGGTCTTAATCTGCTGAAATAATCCCGAGTAATAGTAGTGAATCGTACAAGAAATAAAAACCGATGCCAATTATCACTATGGCTAATATGATTCTTAATTTATTCGAAAATCTCGCTATTTTTAAGATCATGAATTCATTGATTTTTCCAATAAATATTCCAATTAACAAGAACGGTAGAATGAGACCAATTGCATACAATGTTAAAGCGAACCAGCCAGCTGCTATATCTCCCGAACTGATGATAGAAGTTACAACTGATGCTAAAATTGGTCCAGCACACCCCATACCCGCGGTCCCATGACTTAATCCTAAGGTAAATGCAGGACCAAATGTTGGTAACTTCTCTTCATTCTGGGGTATTTCTTGAGAATCATCATCTTGAATAAAACCTCTCTTATCAACACCACCTATTGGTTTTTTTTCTGGATTATTATTGGAAGGTAACGGGCTTTGGCTTTCTTTACGACGGTTTAAGAATCCACTGCCTACAATAATTCCGATTATTATTGTTAAAATAGCGCCGACTAATTGTATCCAACGTTGTTTTATAAGGAATCCGGGAACGAATAGTAATGCTGTTCCAACTATTGCAAACAATACTGTGAATCCTAATCCATATACAAGACTTAGAAAAAAGCCTTTCTTTAAATCCGTACTCTCAGCCCCAACGAAAGCCAAGAATGAAGGCAACATAACAATACTACAAGGATTAAAAAACGAACCTAATCCTGCCACTATTGCATATAGATACATTATAAATTCCATTATCAATCTCCACTTCAAATATTTTTAAAAACATTAACTTACAGCCATCGCTGCTTGAATGGCACTTTTTAAATCTTCTACACTCTGTAAACCGACCAATCCATCGCCATATTGATCACCATTCTTATCTAATATAAATGTTGTTGGTGTATAGGCAAGTGAGAAATATGACGAAAGAGATAAACCTTCGTGAGATATTTTATGAGTTATGCTGTGATCTGTTCTGTACTGATTCAATTCATTGATCGAACTACCACCTACATCAAGTGTAAAAATTTCCAGTTCGGAACTGCCTAGGTCATTGTAGACTGTTACCAAATTATCAACCATGGGATCGCATGCGGGACAGTCAATCGTCATAAATTCGAAAACTACTACTTTTTGTCCTTCATAGTCCTTAAAATGTATCTCTTCACTATCGATCGTTGTTACTGAATGATCAAATCCGTATGTTTCTGGAGGCCCCGTTGTGGTTGTCGTGGTTGTATTACCATTTTGCCCGTCGTCTGTTAATATTATGGTTAAAACCACTGCACCTCCGATAATAGCAAAAATATATATCAAATATCCTAAAGAAACAGTATTCTTATTTTTCTGACGGGCATACGTTGACTTTTCTTTAATTGAAGCTTGCTTTTTAGCCATCTCTTTCTGTTTTCTTTCTCTTTCTTTTCGGAGTGCGACTTTCATATATTTAGATGGCTCATTTTTCTTCTTTTTACTATACTTATCGGGCAAATTATCAACCTTTTAGCTTTTTTATCTTGAATGGATTTATATCGCTTGATTCTCATTATTTTGTCTTTAAGTTTTACAAATGTTTTTGATTATTGGTTTCGGAGCAATTACAGCAACCTTCTTTTTAAAACGCCCTTTAATTTCGAGGACAATCTCAGATAGCGGATTAAAATATTCATAAAAATCGTTTGCTATATAAAACTCCAAGTCAGCCACATTAATTTTCTCGCAACTATCGTCTTCTATCTCATCCTTCAAGTCAAAATATACCTCTGCACCGAATAAACATGCTTCTTGTGTTATCTTGATTCCGAGATAATTTTTTTTTTCTTTCTTTTGATTGTTAAGGAAATCAATCACTTCATTGGAAAACTTAACGAAAACCATTCATAACATCTTCAATTCTTAATTAAATATAGCTAAATTCAAATAAAAAATATTTACTCTTGATCGTATCATCATAATATTTTATTTCTTATCATATTTCGGTTTTTAATTAATATATCTATAAGTGCAACTTGTTATAAGAGAATCTTAATTCTTTAAATTTCATTATAATTGAAAATCTTGTATAATCCGTTTAAGAACAGCATAGAATTTAACCACTGATTCGATATTAACTCTCTCATTTGGCGTATGTGGATTTTCAATTGTGGGTCCTATTGAAACCATATTTATTCCCTCAATTTTATCCCCGATAATACTGGTTTCAAGACCCGCATGGATCGCCTCCATTTTAATAGGTTTATCTGCATACTCTTCATAAGTTCGTTTTACATATTGTACTAATGGATTGGTTTCCTTTTCTGGTTTCCAGCCTGGATACGACGGTAATAGATTTACCTTCCAATTGAATCTATTACCTAATACTTTCAGCTTTTTACGAAAAGTGCTCAATTCTGAATTAATATTGCTCCGAGATGAATTTACAATACGAATCTCCGTATCTGTTGTTTCAATTACAGCCAAATTATTAGAAGTTTCTACTAAGTCTTCAATAACTGGAGAATAGGTTAGAGGACCTTGTGGCAGTAAAAAAACTGTTTCAATAATCTCTTTTGACTCGTTTCTATCGACATAAGATTCTATATCGCGGATAATGTTGCTGATATTTAAATTAGGTTCAAGTTCGTGTTTGTCCATTTTGTAATATTCCATTATCTGGAGTTTCTCTGCGTTAAAAATATCCTCGATTTGCTTTACTATCTCCTTTTTATTTCTAAAACTGAATTTTGCAACGCTTTTCCGTGTTATAGCATTATGTTTATTCCCACCATTCCACTTAGAAAGGAAGATTTCTACGTTTTCGCTTATTGTATATAATATTTGTGCCATTAATTGATTTGCATTTGCACGCGGGAGATGAATATCTACACCTGAATGTCCGCCTTGAAGGCCCTCTACGATAATTTCCATACACTTAAAATCGTGAGAATCATCTTGATTTCCCTTTTTTTCAATTTTCTTAATGAACTCTGTGCTACCTCCACCAGCAGAACCGATTGTTATTACACCAAAATCTTCCGAATCAACGTTAATCAAATTATTAGAGGTGATATTCAATTTATCCGCGTCTAAATTGAATGCGCCTGTCAATCCCGTTTCTTCATCAACAGTAAAGAGAAGTTCTAATGGACCATGCCTAATGGACTTCTGCTCTGAAAAAATAGCAAGTAATAATGCGATACCGATTCCATCATCGGCGCCGAGAGTCGTCCCTATCGCGTCAACCCACTCACCATTATCTTGAATGCGTAAGGGAATACCTGATCTATCAAAGTCATATCCTCCTTCCCTGTCAGTTTCCCATACCATGTCCATATGAACTTGCAATAAGATTGGATTCCTTGCTTCCGATCCTTGGCTAGGAGGCATTTTGATACAAATATTTCCAGCTAAATCTTCGTTGATCTCAACCTCTATACCTAGTTTTTCGGATTTTTCCTTTATCCATTTCTTTATTTTTGCTCGGATTTTTTCCTCTTTTTTACTTCCTCGTGGTGTATTCGATATAATATTCTCAAAGATATTCCATACTTCCCTTGGTCTCAAGTGCTCAAGTAC
>WJKO01000374.1 GCA_014729055.1 Promethearchaeota archaeon
CTTTAATGCAATCGTTATTTCTTGATAACCTAATTTATTCTCGGCATCACCAATTATGTTATCGTTAAACATTTGCCTTAGTTCTTTGCATATTCGTATTGCATCAGTTCTTGTAACCGTCTTAGACAATTCGGGGTTAAGGTCAGATTCTTTTGCCGGATTCTCGTCAGGTAGGAAAATTTCACGAAATCCTTCGATAGTTATACTTTTAATTCTATTTCTAGACTCTGCTTCTTCTATAAATTCTTTAAACGAATGAAAAGTCCCCGAACTATCTGGTTTTCGCACTAAAGAATAACTTTCGTAATTATAATGTTCAGTACTTCTCATATAATCATTCAATACTAAAAACCGGGTGGACTTTCCCAATTTCCTGTTAGTTTTTATAACAGACACTAGACAATTCACAGCTTCATCAAATGATATTATTTCTTCTTTTTGAACCGATTTTTCATGCACTTTAGATAATTCTTTAAGAGAAATAAAGCCATCTGAACTTAATAGAAGATGATCACTGACTGAATTCGTATTTCCAATGATGATAACCTTTTTTTCATGGTCTTTTAACCAATTAACAACTGGAATGAAGTCTTTATCGCCTGTAACAATCATAAATGTCTTAATGTCCGGATTGTTGATCGCAGTATCTAAGCAATCTACCGCGATTTTCACATCGACACTATTAACTTTACCCATCGATACTTGAATTGGCTCAAAGCCCAAACTATAAAGCGCTTGAACTATGGTTTCATTTCGGACTGCAACCCAATTTGAATATACTTTTTTTACTTGAGGATGTCCGACGCTTTTTACATAATCGATTAGACTTTCTGCAAGAGGTGCTTTAAATCCTTGAGAATATACTTTCGCATTTTCATAATCCCAAAAAATCGCTATATATTCATTATTTTTCATTGATATCTTTCCGTTTTCTCAACTTTTTTGCTTTTAATCCAAATGCAATTGCCGCTATTAATGATATTAAGGCAGAAATTGTATATAAAATATAATAAAATATATTTTCGTTAGCTATTAAAGATGCAATTATTGAACCTATAAGATTTCCTATGAAATTTCCCATCAATTTAATGGAATTATAGAAGGTCATACCCAAAGATTTTTGATCCTCATCAAGATTTGAGTTGATTCCATAGGTGGTCGCGGGCCAACCAAGACCAAATGTAAATCCATTTATTATTTGAAAGAAATATATCCAGACAATTGTACCATCAAAAATGATGACTAAAGGATTAAGAAGATGTCTGATTGTTCCCAGAATATATGTAATGACCATTACATTTTGCCACTTATAACGTTCAATTAATTTAGGTGCGAGTAACATGATAGGATATTCTAATGCAGCATTAAAAGACCATGTTAGACTCAAGAGAAAGTAACTATCGTTTGAAAACTTAAAATTGAAGATGCTGAAAACCGTTGTATTCATTGCACCAGAAATGGCAACAACAAAAACAATGAGGATAAATATTCGATACATTTGATTCTTTAGAATATTTTTTAGATTGGTTAGAAGCGTAAAATTATGCAAATTCGATTTCTCATCAGCCATTTTTTCATCTTCATTTGCGAGCTTGACAATGATGGTCTCATCAAAAATTATCGTAAATATTAAAGTCATAATTGCCAAGCATACTGCCGAAACTAGAAAATTCACTTGAAATCCAAAGAAATCAACAATCAAACCCGAGAATGGCAGCATTGCAGCCCATCCTATACTTCCAAACTTCCTAATGTTTGCATAGGTATATATTTTATGATATATGGGGCGTTTTTGACTTTGCTCAGAATCAGTAAATGATGATATTTTGTAGATATATGTTATTAAAATTGCATCTGGATGCGGTCCAGAATTAAATATTATAGTATAGATTAGCATCGTGGGAAAAGAGTTAACAAATGGGAGAAATGCAAAAGATATACAGCGCATAAGATTCCCAACTATGATGAATTTCTTTTTCTTATGGGTTTTATCAGAAATTTTACTCCATAGATTTACAATGAAAAGAGAAAAAATAACCGCTACTGCCGAATTTATAAAGATTTTATTTAGACTTATACCAATCTCGGCAAAGTACACACTTTGAAATACAAAAACCATTGAAAAAAACGCCCACCAAAAAAAAGAATATATTTTAAGAAACAATAATTGGTATTTAAGCGCTTTATTTTTCATCTTATTTTTCTGCATTATATATGTATGATCAAATAAGCATTTCAAATAAATAGAATCATAAATAGCGTGGAAATAAATCTATACAGAAAATTCATACTTCAGAAAAAATTGTTATTCATAATGAGCTCATTTGAAAAAACAATATTGAATAGCTTATCTCCAAGTATTTTATTGATTGTCAGATAATGTCGATCTGGAAAATAGTCAGCACAAGCATCTTCTACTATGCATATATCTTGGAATCCTTTCTTCTTTAAGCCCGTTGCAGTTTTATAGACACATGCCCCTGTGGAAGTTCCTAATATGATGAAAGAATTTACATGGTGATCTTTTAGCAATTTTATGAATTCTTCATTTTTGGAACCATTATAGGTATGTTTTTGAAAGATTTTTGAATCTTTTGGCACATTTACCCAAGACATGATTTGAGTTTGCTCTGATCCGACTAATGCATGTGGAATTTCCTTGGAATTTTCGAATTGATTGGGAAAATGTGAATCACAAATAAAAGTAGTTAATATGTGGTTTTTTTGAGCCCAATTGATGACATTATTAATATTTTTCCTACGTTTCAAATCTAATTGCTCAACTGGCATCTCAGATAGTTTATATAACTCTATTGGACTAAATGCGTTTATTAGATCTATCACTATCAATATGGTTTCTTTATACACTATATCATATTCATATATGCCTATCCATATAAAATATACATTAAAAAATGATACATTATAAAATGATTCTTGTATATCATGGGATGAGAGAAAATGGAAGATTCTGTTTTTCAGTTCTTTTATGGAGATTATATCGGTGAATTTGATAACTTCTTTATGGCAATTGGGTATGATGAGCTGTTGGCAACAGCGACACCCCTCGGTAAAGCAAACTTTCAAATAATCAAGAATCTTAATGCTGGAATTAAATATGTTCGTAGTCATAATATGTTTACTGGACCACAAGGAGACGGGCGCGGAATAGTTGATGCAGGTTGTAATCCTATTGAAATAGAACATAATAGTGAGTTGAAATTCAATTGGGATAAGATGGATAGAGTTTATGATGTATGGATTGAGAACGGTTTCACACCTTACGTTGAATTCGGATTTATGCCCCCCGAATTCACTACAGCAGATGCAGGCGCGAAGTATCCATGGAAATATCCGCCAAAGAACTACAATCACTGGCGAACATTGATAAGGGAATGTGTCGCCCATTTCAAGGAAAGATATCCTAATGAAATTGATGATTTTATCTGGGAAGTCTGGAATGAACCGAATAAATTTCTCTGGATGTCTGGTTATTTTGAAGGATCAGCTGACGAATATTGTAAATTATACGATTATACCCTTGCAGGTATGTATGATGTATTTCCTGAGGGAAATTTTAGAATCGGTGGACCCGCACTGGCGGGTCATTGGTTTCCGTTCTTAAAAAAGTTTTTAAACCATTGTCTTTACGGAGAAAACCATGCTACGGGCGATATTGGCGCTAAATTAGACTACGTGAGTTATCACTTGAAGGGAGGTGCATATTTTAACACACCTAATATGAAGAAAATCATCAAAAACTTGCGTAAGCATATGAAATTTCTAAAAAAATTTCAAAAAGGCGGTAGAATTGCGAACAAACATAATAATTCAGCTTATTTGCCTGATGATGTCGAGATACACATAACTGAAATGGATCCCGTTGTCGGATGTGCAAGAGGTATTGATGATCTTGCGAAATTAGAATTTAGAAATACTGCGTATTATCCGACATTCATCTGCTATATGGCGACGCTATTTCACTATATTCGCTGCAATGAAAATTATAATATAAAATGGGTGTTTTCAGATAACGTTCATTTTGGAGACGAAGCTGCGAAACTAAGGATCTTTAGTGGCTGTCGGAGCTTGACAACTGCCCCATTTAATGCAAATAAATTAGAGGATGCTTTACAAGAAGACAGAATTATTGCAAAACCGATGTTGAAATCATTTCAATTTCTAAATGAGATGCAAGGAAAAGCATTAAATTTCAGTAATAGAGAAGATTATGCGAAAAAATATGTAAGAAATGATGTAACATGTTTATGCTGTATATCTGATGATGCTAATGTTATAAAATTACTCATTTCAAATCTAAATCCCAAGTTTACTGATGAAGAAAAGAAGAAAGTTACGATTTCCATTGAAAATTTACCTTCTGTATGGGATTCAGTTAAATGTGAACATGTCATCTTGGATACTGCTCATGACAATACATATTCCGCATGGATCAATTTAGGAAAACCCCTTCAACCGACAACAGATCAATTACAGACAATTAAAGAAAAAGAGGCGTTAAGTATTCAAAAAACAGGAACTTTACCAGTCGAGGACGGGATTTTATCACAAAAAATCTCTGTCAATCCACACTCAATTAATTATATCAAGTTCAAAAAGCGATAATAGATTATAATGGACGAAACAGATAACATTTAAATGCGTGAAATTCGCTCTTAAGATTGGCAAAGGAGAATTGATTTAATCGTGTCTGACACTTATATCATTCATGTCATAGGTTATGTAGGGGTGGGCAAGAGTATATTCATCAGAAATAACCTTTCGGAACATATAACGTTTGATATAAAAGAGATATATGAATATTACGGGTTTAAACCCAAACAACTGCGAGAAATTGAAAAATATTCGCAATTTGCCTCTGCTATTCATTATACAATCGGGAACTTAGTGCAAAACATAAAAGATACTGGGAAGGAAACACTCATTGTAGAGTCATCTGGAATTAATCAAGCCATTAACAGAGCCATTATTCCATTTAATACGCTAATTATATGGATACAATCTAATTTCTATAAAAAAAATGAGTCAAAACGCAGCTATGCAAAATCTCTAAATAAAATTCTGGAACGTAAATTCAAGGAAAATCAAATTAAATACGATATAATTTTCAATGTTGAGGAAGAGCGTTTTCTTACACCGATCCCAGAACCCTATCGAAGATATTTTAATCAGTTTTCATAAAGCAAAGGATAATTGATGATTATAAACAGAGGTGGGGCAGAGGGGAATTGAACCCCTGACCACTGTGACCCGAACACAGTATTCTACCAAGCTAAACTACCGCCCCTTTTACGAAAAAACAGAAGACTCGCTCTTAACTATTTTAACATTAGACGAGTAAGTTTTTCAAATGCTTTTTTTACATTCAATCCAGATTTTGAGGACACATTTAAATATCCATTGATAGATTTTTCTTTTATAAAATCGATAATATCTTGTGTTTTTATTGCAAGGTCGTCCGGAGACTCTAACAAATCGTACTTTGACCCAAGGAGTATAATTGATGCATTTTTAGTGTTGTTACGGATTATTTGAATCCACTCATCCAACTCATAAAACGTATTTGGTCTCATCAAGTCGAAGAATAATAAACAACCAGATGCGCCCAAGCAAAAAGAGGGTAACATTGTTCTGAATCGTTCTTCCCCACCGAAGTCCCATATTTGAAGTGTTACTGTTCCCCTTTCTGGTATATTCAAATAGTGAACTGCAAAATCGACACCTATTGTCATCTTCGTGTCTATCTTAAATTGCCCCGTTGTAAACCTCGTTACAAACGATGTCTTTCCGCAGCCCCCACTACCAGCCAAGACGATCTTAAATAGAAATTTTCCCGACATAACTTCTACCTTATTGTTTGTATTCTTCTGAATAAAACCTTTTCTCTAAGAATTTCAATTAATTTCAATTTATTTAATAATTTGTTGGAATTTACTTTAAAATAGCTTGGTTATTAAACTTTCAAGCAAAAAATTTAATAATTATCTTAGTTAAATCAAAGACTATCTTAACGAAACAATTTCAGCGGAAATCTCACTGATGGAAAAAATTAATAATTTTTCCTTAAAATCGAGTAGAGTGATTGTAATCAATGAAAGAAGAGAAACCAAAAATCAAAGATAAGAGTCATCGGTATTTTCGAGATAAAATAGGGAATGAATATGGTTGGGCACTAACATTTGATGATGTTATCTGTGAACCAGGTTATACGGACTTTAATCCAGATGACGTAAATCTTGAAACCAAATTAGGCCCTTATAATTTAAAACTCCCTATTATTTCGGCATCCATGGATACAGTAACTGAGGATGAGATGGCTATTGAGCTTGCGTTACTAGGAGGGTTGGGCGTATTACATAGAAATTGTACGTACGAAAAACAACTTCAAATGGTAGAGAAAGTAAAAAGAGCACGTTCATTTATTGTTGAAAATGTTGCAACAGTTCATCCCGATGATCAGATCAGCGTTGTTCGCCATAAAATGGAGGATCTCAATATTAGCGGATTTGTAGTTGTCGATGAAAATAATAAAGTAGTGGGTATATGTACAGCAAGAGATCTACCATTTGATGAGCGGGAAAATCCGAAAGTCAAAGAAGTAATGACTAAAAATCCAATATATGGAGAAATTGGAATTTCACAAGATGAAGCATTGAATAAACTCTATGATATTCGAAAGGAAAAACTTCCCCTCGTAGATTCAGAGGGAAAATTAGTGGGATTAATTACCATCAAGGATCTAAAACCAGAATTTCCTAATGCCTCAAAAGACGAAAAAGGAAGATTGTTAGTAGGATTGGGTATATCCCCCAGTTTTCCATCCCGTTTACAAGATGCTGAAATTTTCGAAAAAATAGACGGTCTCTGTGATATTTTTATGACGGATGTTGCAGATGTTTTCAAAAAGAACGATCTGCTTAATATTAAGAACTTAATAGAACATACCACTACTCCAATTATTATTGGTAATATTGGCGGTTATGACGCGGCAGAATATATTTTAACAAAGCTCGATTTCCCTGATGACCGGGTAGTTGGACTCAAGGTCGGTATGGGATCAGGCAGCATCTGCACGACAACGCTACAAACTGGAGTAGGTGCACCAACATTATTTGCTTGCGCAGAAGTGGCTGATGCTTTAGCCACATATGGAACAGAGAAAACAATTATCGCAGATGGCGGTTTTAAAAATCCTGGAGATTTAACAAAAGCATTTGCAGTTGGCGCCGATGCTATCATGAGCGGACATCTTTTTGCTGGTTGCACAGAGAGTCCAGGTTATGTTGATACGATTGGCGGTCGAAAAGTAAAAGTGTATCGTGGTATGGGCTCTAAGGAAGCCCGCGCATTGGGCACATATGTAGATGACCGATATATTGCGTCACAAAAGCGGTTATCAGAAGGGGTTTCTGACTACGTGCCTTTCGTAGGTCCAGTAAAAGGCGTCATCGATCAATTGTATGAAGGATTAAAAAACGGATTTATTTATTCTGGTGCAAGAGATATCGGTGCGGCTAAGCATATAAAGTTGAGGAAAGTCACTTATTCTGGAAAGATAGAATCTTCGGCTCATGATCTGCTTGGGCGAAAATAAACCTATAGCCCTTTTAGATTCATTTTTTTAATCAATTTTTCTCATTATAAAATTGCACGAAAGATTTGATCAATATTTTCGATAAAAAGAAATAAAATTACATAAATTCTAGTAGATCTTAGGTGGGAATTGCATGTCAAAATCCGATAAACAAACTAAATCTAACCTAAAGATCCGTATAGTTTGCCCTAAATGTGCCAAAAGTGAATTTATAACAATCCCTTTGGAGGATATAAAAGGATCCGGTAAAGGTTTAACTACAATACTTATCCCAGCGGGTACAAGTTGTGAACATTCTTATCAAATTTTTGTAGACAAGAATGGTGCAGTGCGAGGTTACGAAACGCCTGATTATGAATTGACATTTACGCCAACAGAAACTGAAGAGGTTGAGGAACTGGGAGAGAAAAGCATGCTCCAAGTAATTCGTACTATCTTTGGTGAGGAAATTCTATTGAAAGCATTCAGAACTGCGTTTTCCAATGGTAATTTATATTGTATTACTGAAAACCAATATATTAAAGACCATTTTAAAAAATTATTTGAGAATTTATTTGGTTCATATTGTCCAGATGTGCATATAAATAATCTGGAGGAATATAATAAAACTGTTAGGAAAGTTGTTTATTCTTCTAAACATAAAAACGCTTTAGTATTCAATGCCGATTTAATGGTAATTATTAAAGAAAGGTTTAAAGAAAAACTGTTACGGAGTCAAAAGTTTGATTTTGAACAAGAACTTTTAAGCCAAATAGATTTAGAAACACTCTCAGATAAGGAGATAGCAAAAAGTCTGCAAAAAACTATTGAAGAAGTTATAGCAACCGTAGAATCTATCAAGAAAGCAATCGAGAAGAAAAAAATTAAGAATAAAAAAGAGAGTGTTAATTATTTTATGGATAAAGCAAAGTTGAAACCAACATTTGAATTCATTGATGAAGTTTTAAAACATCGTTTTGATTTTTATGCAGAAAAGATATTTTTTAACGTAAATGCCAAAGTAAAGAAACTAAACTCATTATTCTAAATTCTTTTAGATTCCGATACCAATAGTATTTCCAATTCCTGCGAGAATAACTGTATCTCCCTCATCTGTTTGCATCCTGATTGAAGTTTTAATCTTATCGATTATAATCGGTACTGAATTTACGATGGGTTTCTTCATTGTACAGATCGCGTCTTCTAGAGATTCTCTACATACGATTGCGTCGATAGGAATCTCTCTCGCTGTTGTGCTTTCTTCAATTTTAAATTTCTCGACACCAACACCTCCAATAGCTGCCCCGACACCGATTACAACAGATCCAGTTTTATCACCTTCCATTTTAAGACCCGCATCAACCATAATTATCAGTTTTATTTCTCCCGAATCTTTTTCAACGATTTGTTTAATTGCTTCACCTGGTTTTCCAACAGTACCACCCGGACCTTTTGCCCGAATTATTA
>WJKO01000375.1 GCA_014729055.1 Promethearchaeota archaeon
ATTCATATCCCTTTTTTTCCTTCAATATTTTATTCCGTTGGAATAACCCGAAAAAGTCTAAAAAAACAGAGCAATAAATACAAAAAAGAGGATTATATTTGATTATTAAATTTTGGAATATTGTTCCTTTTTTTTCGATAAACAATCAACCCTATGATTGATGTAATTACTACTACCAAACCAATAACACCCCATGTAACCAACGGTTGAATACAGTCATTCTCAGTTAGAGTGGTGTCTTCACTGTCTTCGACCCAAATGCATAATAACTTGTTATAATGCAACACATTATGGGATACTGTATTATTTTTTGATTTATATATCTGGATTCCATATCTTCCATTATAATTAACTGTGTTATTGAAAATAGTATTATTTTGTGAAGAATGTACTAAAATTCCATCTAACTCACTATATGTTACTGAATTTTCTTCAACCAAATTGGAATCAGAATAGAATAAATAAATTCCCATAAATCCGTTATTTGTGACATTATTTTTTGCAATGTAACTAAGATGAGAACTTGCAATGTACATTCCGCTGTCATTATTATCTAAAACTTCATTTTGGATTACCTGCGTAAGGTTTGAAAATGAAAGATAAATACCATATTCACTATTTTCCATAAATGTATTTCCAAGGATATTATTGAGGAGACTCCCCGCAATAACTATTCCGTGCTCGTTGAATTGTACATTGTTTTGGGTTAGTACATTTTCATCAGATAAGTCAAGGTGTATTCCATTTACATTATCACTTACGTTATTTTTCGAAATAATGTTAATCGAGCTGTTTTTCATCTCTATACCATTAAAATTGGAGCTTAAGAGATTTTCTTCAATCGTATTTACATCTGCATTTTCTAAAAATATATTCCTACTTAGTCCTAAATAAAAATTTACATTTACGAATTTATAAAATCTTCTATTTCCATTGTAATTCTAATATTTCTTTCGTTTGCTTGGATTGAGTTCTGGAAATTTTGATCTTTTCAGAAATCCGTTTTTCCCAATACGCATAAGTGCTCTATTCAGAAGGATTGTCATGATTATCATCAGATTTCCAGATGCGAACTCTCCATCTAATTCTTTGCATTGATATGGGATTAGGCTCTTTATATTCAACCAAGTGGTTTTGAGCCGAATCAACTTTACCCGAATCCCATAAATTAGACCATCCATCATTATCAGTTCCAATAACTGACTCATAAACAATCTGGTAAGATTTTTGAATGAAGTTGTTTTCATCTGTTTTGATCTTCCAACTTACGCGAGGTATTTTTTCATCAATCCCAATAGGATTTGATAAATTCTCACATCTTAAATCATAAAGTTCGATCATATTCAATGTAACTCTATCCAAGAATTTAATTTCATCTTAATTAGAAGATTTTTATCAATTTTACGCCATGACCGGGTATTTTAGCAGTGAATTCATGGTTAAAAGAGCCCAAGTCCTCTTTTCTCCACAGATCACGCACGTTTTTATGACCAGTCATCTCTAAATTTGACCACTTAACTGAAACACGGTGTTTAAACCTACTTCTATTAAATAAGCCGACTGCCTTACTTCCGTCTTCCATATTTTTTGCCCATACTTCTGCTCTTGGAAATGACTTTTTTGCAACTGGTATGGCTTCATCTCCCAATGGATCTTGGTTGACTTCAATAACTTCATCATTGGTGAGTAAATTCAACGTAAATTTGTCCATTCTCGCTACATCACAACTAAGTAGCAACGGAGCTGCTAATAAACACCATAATGACATTTGCGTATATTGTTCCTCTGGGTTTAGGCGAGATGGAATGGATGCATCATGCGGTTTATGAGGTTGTGCAGTGAAACCTACTTGTAACATATCAGGATCATTCCAATGACCGGAGCCGGCAAATGGTTTCCATTTCTTTTGAGAAAATCCGATCCTAGAAATACTAATCCATAAATCTCTTATATCTCCAGTAGTTCTCCATAAGTTTGCATGTTTCATTAGCTGGTCTACAAGCTCAAAAGGGGCACTATTTGACAGACTATAGACCATATCACGCCCTGATTTTCGGAGACTTTCCTTCATTTTAATGGTATTTTCTATATCGTTTGGATTCCAATCGTATTTCAAGTAGTCAAATCCCCAGTCTGCCCATTGTTTGGCATCTTCATCACCATAATAGGTTCCAAATTTCTTAAATAATCTCCTTCTGAGGTGATGAGGCTCCCCGAAAATTTGATATTTACCCAGCCTATCTTTTTCATCAACGATCCATTCTGAATAATCATGTTCTGGATTCGGGCTCGATGTGCCCATATATCCGGCATAAGAACCAATCCATGGCGTCGAATATATGCCGATTTTTAATCCCAAAGAATGCACATAATCACAAAGACCTTTCATATCGGCAAACTTTGGATTTGGTTGCAACGTATTGGTTTTCTTGTCTCTACGCCCTTGCCAACAATCATCAATATTGACATACGTCCATCCGTGGTTCACGAGATCAGTATCATAAATCGCTTTGGCTGTCTGCTTAATTTTATCTTGTGAAACCCACAATGAATAAACATACCATGAATTCCAACCCATCGGCGGTGTTAAACAAATGGTTTCACCTACCTTAATTCTTAGATCGCGTTCTGCAGAACCCAAATTATTCATTACTTTCAACTTTACAACAAACTTACCAGGAGTATTTACTTTTCCAGTAATAATTCCTGTTTTTTTATCGATAGAAAGTCCTTCGGGCAGATTGTCGGCTTTATAAATTAAATTACCACTGCCCGTAGCGGCGACCTTAAAAAGGAACGGTGAATTGGGACGAATACCGAATATTTTTGCCCCATTAATC
>WJKO01000376.1 GCA_014729055.1 Promethearchaeota archaeon
ACATATGGTTTAGCTGCAACACCTTGGGGAGGAAAAAAAAATAGTGGATTCGGTAGAACTCATGGAGAGCTAGGATTTCACGAATTATTAGAACCACATCACATACATGTCGATAAACAGAGATTTCCTAGTGAATTTTGGTGGCAATCCTATAATCAAGAAAAATTAGATGCAAGCGAGTCTATTATAAATGTTATATTCAATAAAAAATGGCTTAAGTTAGGTGGACTAATACTTAAATTGCTGAAGATTCTAAGACGTAAACCACATTGATTAAACCACATTATAAATCATTAATTTAATCAATGATTCTTAAATCAATTATTCAATTTCGCTAATTTAATTAATGCTAAGAAGTAAGGTAAATTAAATGCCGCGATTTTTTTTCTTCAAATGTGAAAAATGCGATTTTTATTTTGTGCTCGTTCAAGGAAAGAATGGTTGGATAGATGAAGAATCAAATATTGGTTTTATTTTGCATCCCGGTTATGAGATTTTAGGTAATCCGAAAGGAGATTTTGATGAAGTAACTTTTTGGGATTATTTCTGCCCTAGTTGCGGAAAAGTTTATCGACTGGTCATAGGTCAAGTAAAGACCTGTATTCCAGAAATCTACAAACCAGAAGGCATTAATCTCTCATATTATCTGATACATGGTTATGAATTTGAACCAGAAAACCCACCTGACGTGCCAGATTATTGGTATTATAGGCTCAATTATAAATGCTCGGATTGTGGGGAAAATGTGATGGAAGCCATGGAGCTGTTTAAACACTGCCCCAATCGAGATAAAACAACTAAATTTGATCTTAGTCCTTTAAATAATGAACAAGAATGGATAAAATGTCCTTTATGCGGTGAAGGCTTTATTATTTACCAGAATATCATGACTTCTTGATTTATCATGTCTTCATACCTTCCCAGTATTTTCTGGTAAAAATTTTCGTGGATCTATCAAATTTAAGTCGTATTTTTCTACTAATTTCATCATTTCCCGGCTTTTGTCTAGGTTCTTCTTATAGTCTTTATCAAATCCGTGAAAGTCACTTGCAACGGAAAATTTAACTCCGTATTCGTGCCCATATTCCAATATCGGATAACACCACTTTGTATGGTTTATTTTATGCTTTTTATCCCAGAATAGATTATTTAACTCAATAGCCACATTATATTTTTTACACATAAGAACGAAACGTTTCATTTTATCTTTGTTTTTTAAAATACCGATTGATTTAGGCATACCTTCTTGAAAATGTGCAAAGACATCGGGCTTAAATTTCTCAAACGCTGTATAAAGACCCTTTTCCCATAGTTGTTCATTTAATAAAAGGCGAGGATTATGTTTCCACATCCATTTTTCTAATTTTGTGTGTTTTTTGTAGAGAAACGATAAAGGCTTTGGTAGAGTTTGATGCTTTGCGACCATTAAATAATCAAAGAAATCCGCAGTAATACCTTGAGGTAATGTAAGTTTTCCATGAGGATATATATCAATTTCACCAGCATTTAACAATCGGATTTGAGGATATTTTTTGTCATAGAATCTGATAACTTGTTTCCGATATTCCAACATTGACTTAGAGAAACACGTGACCAATCCACTTGGATTTAACCCTTGATTTACTGGATGTTTATAGATTGCTCCAGGAAACACATGATCCGTAAATCCTACGATATCGTATCCTAAATCAATTAATGTTTGAATTTGAAGATCTAAGTCAATTTGTCCGTCGCTGAATAATGTATGCATGTGGAGGTCAAATTTTATGTTCAATATGTTCCGCATAGAGACTCATTTCCTTTTCTGCTTATTTACAATAGATGACAGACATCTGAAGTGATTATAAAAAGTAATTAAAGTGTAATTAAATAAAGTAATTTTGTTCTATCTTCCTGATTTTTGTGCAAGTTGTTAAAATTGCATTGTATGCTAATTCTCCACTTGCTCCATAGGTCCGCAGATAGTCTCCTGTTAGGTAACATCCCTTTATTCCTGGAACCTTCGGTTTGGGTCTTTTGTCCCAGTAATTATTCACATCCACTTGAACGCTATCCACTAAATCATGAATTAAAACACGTTCAAATAAAATATTATCTTGGATTTTTGGATATCTTTTGTATACTCCCTTTTTACATTTATCGATAAGTTCATCAACCATTTTTTGTCTAGTTAACATCTGATGGGGAAAAGGGAAGAAAAAACTCATCAATTGTTTTCCATCAGGTGCTATTGAGGGATCTATATTTGAAATAGTGGATCCATAGCCTGAAGGTTCCTCAACATACATGAATGTTTTTGATTTATATAACACCGAATCTAATGCAAAATCAATAGAAATCCCAACCACGGGGTCTAAGCTTTCAAAAACTTTCTGATATTCCGGCATAATCCTTCGAATTATAACTTTATCAACAAACAGATTAGGAACGTTTTTTGGAGGGATTGCGATTACAACATTGTCTGAACTTATATCTCCGAGACTTGTTTTAACTCCTTCAACGGACAACAAGTCAACAATCGCGTTTTGATCTTCTACCTTGTTTTTCTGGAATATTAATTGCTTTACTTCGCAGTCAGTAATAACTTTACCCCCATTTTCTATAATCTTGTTTTTCAGTTTATCTATTATCTGCTGCCAACCGCCCTTTGGATAGCTGAATAATACTTTTCGTTTAGACATCCATTTTATTGTCCGAAAGATTTCTCCTGCAGAAATATAATGGGGATCAGAGCAATGCATTAGCGCAGTGGATATTAATTTTAAATAGCGAGTAACTTCTATACATCCATGGGCTCTGCACATACGCTTTTCCGCTAAGAATTTTATGAGGCTTTTTTCCTTAATATCATTAAACTCACATTTAAAGCATGTTGTATATATTCTGATGAGTTTCCATAGATTAAAGTAGTCGCATCCTTTCATCTTATTAACATTATGAGGAACTTCTAACCAGCCTCGTTTTGTCCATTTATTCTTGTCAATACATTCTTTGTCTAAAGTCTTCTTAAGATGTTCGTCATCTAAGCCGATATAGACGTAATAATTCCTTATGGGTATAAATTTAATATATTCTGGATGACAATCACTTAATTCGAGCGTTTTATATAGTGCGCTTTCCTTCCCGTATTTTAACAAATGGAGCCCGTTATCAAGAATGAAACCATCTTTCTCCGTTGGGCGCAGTCTACCGCCGACATTATCATTTCTTTCTAAAACCAACACCTTATTTCCTCCATTAGCGAGAATTGCTCCCGTACCTAATCCCGTAATTCCACCGCCGATTACTATAAAATCCCATTCTTGATCCTTAGCTAAATCAGACATGACTGAGATTATAAAAGAAATAGAGTTTAAAATTTTATTTGTAATATATTTTTTTAAAATCAGAAATAAAGCGCGAAATTTAATTTATAACAAACGAATCATGTCTTTAACGGCTCTAGACACAAGATATAGCTGAATATTCCTCGCCCCACCGATAATTTCTTGTACTTTCGCAACTTCGAGAGCTTTATCGATCATCAAATTATCTGTAAATGCAATACCACCACATAGCTGTTGTGCTTCATAACATAGACGGTATGCCAAATTTGAAGCTAAAAATTTAGTGCCCGAAGAAAACGCAGCAGCATATTTAATGATCTTTGATTGGTATTCATATTTTTCTACCTTCCTGTATTCTGTTGCTGTCTTAAATCCTAATTCTGTCGCCGCCATCAATTCCGTAAATAATTTCGTAATAGGGAAAGAGACAGCCTGAAAATCATAGATAGAACGCCCGAATTGATCTCGAAAATTTGTATAAATCAGTGCTTTTATAGCGACCAACCATGCGATGCCCAAACTTGAACCAATAATCGCATTTCGTTCGGCTACGAGCCCTTCAAACAAGTTCTTATAGCCCAATCCGCGTCCACCTAAGATATTCTCTTTTGGGACTTTCACATCTCTGAATATTGTCTGTCCAATGTGAACCCGTGGAACTGATTGAATACCTAACCTATTTGTTTCCAAACCCTCGAAATCCCGCTCAACAATAACTTGATACATACTTCCTCTGGGATCATTTGTATCTTCAACACCATATACAATAAAATAATCGGCAACAGGACCATTTGTTGTGTAAATTTTTTCACCATTTACCAACAGATAATCTCCCTTGTCTTCTATTTTTGTTTCCATATTCACTGCATCGGATCCATGCTTTCGTTCTGTTATACAAATGCAACCTATTTTCTCTCCAGACATGACTTCGTCTATGATTTTCTTAATCTTATCATTTTCTCCATATTGAAAACAAGGATTAGAAAAGATAACACCAGAGACGACTCTCGCTAAGTCCAGTTCCGGATCTATGATTGAAACAGCCATAGCAAGGAGAACTTCATACCTCATACCATGTCTACGGACGTGCTTATATGCGTTGAGGCGTTGCATTAATTTTACTTTACCAAGTATCGGAAATAATTCATAGACATCATGATCTAAATTTACTTTAGGTTCGAGTTCGTTCATCAAATATTCTTCTAATTCTTCTAAAAAGTCTTGTTCGGGTTTTGTAATCAGTGGAATAATAAATCGGTTAAAAATTTTAAAAATATTTGCTGTTGTTAATTTCTCTTTTATTTTTTCATCTAATATATCGACACCAGTTATTTTTTTCATAAAATAACTTATCTTTTGTTTTCATAAAACTTATGTTATAATCAGATGTCAGTTAAAAATGCGATATTGTCAAAAGAGTTTACTTGATTAAAATTTAGGATTTCCCAAGATCTTCTTTAATTTGTTTAAATGCTTTTAAAACACTATTATATGCTAATTCTCCACCAGATCCATAAGCATTGATATAATCTCCGACTAAATAAACTCCTTTTAATCCAGAATCTCTTGGATTTGGACGCGCGTCTTTATACTGTTCTGTGTTTATTTGCGTACTATCGACAAGATCGTGAGTTACTACTTCTTCGAATATAACATTCCGCTCCAGTTTTGGAAATAAATCGTATATGTAATCCCTTGCTTTTGCAATATTCTCCCGTACGTATTTCTTGTCGTCATATCTTTTCGGTGATAAAGGAATGAATGCCTTAAAAATCTCTTCATGTTTCGGCACAATACTATCATCAAGGTTAGAAAGAAAGATCCCGTATCCATTTGGGTTTTCAGTATATAAGAATGATTTTTCATTGTAGATTTTTGATTCTAACGCAAAATCAAAGGATACCCCGACTGTTGGTGTGAGGCTATCTATAAATTCCTTTAGATTATCAGGGAGCATACTATTTCCATTTGAATCTTGATAAATAGATGGCAAATTCTGAGGCGGCACAGCAATAATTATGTTTTTACTCACAATCTTTTCCTTATCGGTTTGTATTCCAACGATTTCATTATCTTCAAATAAAAAGTTTCTCACTTCGGAATCAAGCCGTATTTCTCCCGTCTTCTTAATTTCATCTACAAATATATCAATAATGCTTGACCAGCCAGATTTTGGATAGCCAAACAAGACTGTTTGTTTAGAACTCCATTTAATGTGACGTATAACCTCGCCTGCTGATACTGCACTAGAATAAGGGCAGTGAATTAAAACACCCGCCGCTAATTTTAAATAACGGGCAGCCACATTTTCAATATTGTTGTTTTTTATAAACTCAGTGAGACTTTGAGCTTTAATCTTATTATAATCGTATTTGAAACCTGTCGTGAATATCTTCATTAGTTTCCAAGCCGTAAAATAATTATGGCTTCTAATTTCATTCATATTACGCGGGACGCTGATCCAACCGCGATTCCACCATTTCCTCTTTCGCCTTTCGTAGAAATTTGGTTTAATATTCTCAACTTCATCTCCAACATAGAGGTGGTAATGTCGAATGGGAAGAATAGATAGAGAACTGCTTCTATCTAGATTTAATTGGTTAATAATCTCAATTAAGGGGCTTTTTTCTCCATATTTTAACAAATGCAATCCATTATCAAGTTTGAACCCTAGTTTCTCTTTAACTCTTGCTCTACCGCCCAATTGTTTATTTTTTTCTACTAATAATACCCGTTTTTCGATATGCGTCAATAAAGCTCCTATAGCTAACCCGCTGATACCACCCCCGATTACTACAAAAT
>WJKO01000377.1 GCA_014729055.1 Promethearchaeota archaeon
ACTTTAATGACTTGATGAAGAATTTTGGGATCTATTTTGAAAATACCGCTGTAAGAACAAAAAATGATACTGGTTCTACAAGCTTACCCTTGATAACTAAAATAACCGAACACCTACTTACAAAAAATATCCAGAAAGTTATGTTAGGAGGTACGTGTTCTATTAGAGTAGCAAAAAAAGCAATACCTATCTTTTTAAGCGGTGAGGATAGTTGGATTGAGATTTATGACGATCTAAATAATATTTGGATAAAAAACGATGAAGTAAATGTACCTCTAATGGCTGCAACTACGTATGGACAAGGCAGGGTCGTTGCTCTTGGGGATATCGATATTTTCAGTTCTAATCCGCGATTTGGTTTAAATGCTCTTGATAATAGACGACTGGTTAAAAATATTTTTTCATGGTTTAGCCGACCTGTTCGTTCTGAAATCATGGTGGATTGGATTCTCGGGCAAATTGCAATCCATAGAGAAGATATCTGGCAATTGAAAGATACTTTTGGCAACTTAGTAGAAACGGTTAAATTATTAGAAGAACGTGTTTCAAATTTGGAAAACTTGCAACAACAAATGCAACAACAGCTTCTCCTATTTTTAAGAAGATTCAATAACTCATCAATTTTAGAATTAGAATATGAAGATGAAGATGAAAAGGAAGAATTTGATGCTGAAGAAATTACGAATCTGCTGAAGAAAACGAAAACATAACATAAATCCATTAAGGATAGAGATTATCTAGCATTTTGGTCAGTTGTTCTTCAAGTAATTCTGCGGAAAAGCTGTTGAGGCTGTAGCGACTTTCTCTGCCTCTTTTTTTGCCCTCTGGAAGTGCAAAAGTCTTAGAGAGCAATCTAAAATCCTCAATTCTCTTAATATAACGTTTTAAAGTAGCAAATTTCAAAGGTTTTATACCGTATTCTTCACTTACGATGTCATATTGTTCGTTAATTTCTTTGGTTGTTATATACGTTTTATCGTGATATTTGAAGAACCTTGCTACTGCGAGTAATACTAAGTATTCATGTTCTGAACTCAAATAGTTGAGTAAATCCGTATTGTAGTTTGATATAGTATTACCACCTGCTTTACGTATCATTTCAGCGGTGGCTACCTTATTATTGTTTTCATCTAAGTGGAGGGCAACTTGCCGTAAGATTTCAATACCCGTCCTCATATTTTTTTCATCGGCTGAAATCTCTGCCACCATTTTCAGAATATCGTCAGAAAATGTTTCAGAATAAAATGCTAGTTGGTTTCGATATTTTAATATTTCATAGCATTCTTCGGTATTGTAAGGTTTGAATGTATACACTTTCTGGATTCTACTAGTAAGACGTTCCGTTCCATATCTTAACCAATCTTGGGATCGAGATGAACATAAAAAGCTCATTCGCACGTTATGGCTACCAAAAGTGATGGATGCATTGATAAAAGATAGTAAATCATCGGGTTCTAATTTATGAACTTCATCCAAGATCAAGAATAAATAGTGATTATTATTCTTTAGAAACGCTACTAGCTGCTTCATTAATTCGGGATCAGAATATCCCCGTCCAGTGCTTAATTTCAATTTGCTTAAAACGGATCTAAGTATTGCATTTCGGGTTGAATGTTCATTACAGTCAACATATTCCGCTAACATAGACATATCTTGTTCCATAGCAGCATCTCTAAATATTCTTCCGAAGTATTTACTGGTTATGGTTTTTCCTACACCACCTCGCCCTAATATCAAAGCGTTTACACAGTATTTCCCGTTCTGAGTAAGCACTGGTTTAAAAAGTGCCGTTAATGAATTGATCTCATCATTTCGACAAGGTAATGGGTTTGTTCGCCAATCTGGAATCCAGCCTTGGTCAAATGTGGAGGCATCCTTGAATACGGTGCTTGTTGAGCTGAATGGATTTTTATTTTTCATAGTTTCTCATTTGAGTCTATGTATTTTATGTCTATGTCTATGTATTTATTCAGTGTAATTAAATTTTTCAAGCTTCTGTTAACTCCTCTATAAGGGTATAAAAAAACGACAAAATATCAATTAGGATTTTCAATTATTCAAAGATATACTTACCACAATTATGACAACATATCTGACCTTGATTCAGTTTTATACCACATGATCTGCAAAATTTAGAAAGATTTAGTTTCTTTAATTGTTCCTTCACATCCTCCGATATTGATAAAGAATAATTACCTGCCAAATTTAGACTATTAAGTGATTTTAAGGATCCTATGCTTTTTGGTAAAGAAGACAATTTATTCTTCTCGCAAGTAAGGTGTTTGAGTGATATTAATGATCCGATACTTTCTGGCAAAAACCGTAATTTATTATATCTTAGATCGAGTTCTTCAAGCGATTTCAATGAACCTATACTTTCTGGAAGGGATGTCAGTTTATTATTGTTCAATTTTAGATTTTGGAGCGATCTTAAATCTCCAATAGCGTCTGGTAAAGAGGTGAGTTCATTATTCCACAAATTGAGTTTTTCGAGGGCACTGAGTGAACAAATAGTCTCAGGAACAGAGGTCAATTGGTTCGAACTCAGATTCAAAATTTTTAATCTTTTTAGAAAACCAATTGTTCTAGGAATTGATGAAAGTTTATTACCTTCTAAATCGAGTATTTCAAGATATGGAAGAGAACCAATAGAATCTGGCACGGGGGAGAACCTTTCATATCCGAGATGTAATTCTTTAACATGATTATTAGAGATAATAAAACCCGCATTTCCAAAAAGACCTGGTTTATATTCCTTAAGTTTCCTACCAGCTTCATTCATCTTTGTTTCTATTTCCATCATTATCTTTTTTTCCTTATATAGAAGTTTCTCACCATGAAAGTCTACAGATTCATTCAATTTCCTTATCGTCTTATTAATCAGTTCTGTTATATGGCTTAATTTGTCATTCAAACCCATTTTCTGACATAATTCTTGTGATTTTCTAAAATATTCGACTGCTTTTTCATACTCGCCGTTCTCTAATGCCGTCTTTCCCTTATTCTCATAAGTTGAATTTTTATTTTGATTATCAATCATTTCATTACATGCATCAATATGTTTACTGAAATTTTGTTTGAATTTCTGCAAAATGTCCAGGTTAAATGTCAGAAGTATGTTTTCCCATGACGACTTAGCACTTTTATAATCACGGGCTGTTTGTTGTCGAATTGCTTGTTCACAATCAGAAC
>WJKO01000378.1 GCA_014729055.1 Promethearchaeota archaeon
ATATATTCTCTTATACGATGGTCGAAATACTGCCTTTTTTACATTATCCGATTCTAAAAATTCTGTCAGTGCCAAAGCGACCGCAAATTTAGCATGTTTTAATAATCGATTCGTGCCACCGATATTAAACAACTCAACATCCGCTAAGACTTCTTTTCTTTTGCTTTTGAACTCTTTTAATATGTCACTCCCCGGATTCTTTAAGAGTTCCGCGAAATTACTTTTAATCCAGGTTATAATTCCCTCTGTTCCAGACCATTTACCTGTTTTAAGCCAATGTTTGAAAATCTTCGTTGAATCTGTTTTTATTTTTCTCATAAATTTTTTATTAAGGTCTTCTATTAAATTGCGAAAACTTAACTGACGATTCTTTCTATAAAAACCCTCCATAACCAACAGACCCAACTTATGAATCGCTTCCCGATCTGTACTTATTTCCTGCACGAGCTCCATAATATCCTCATTCTTGAGGTTATCAAAAGCCATATTCTTAATATGGCGTAAATAATTCATAATGAGATTATAATTGACATCTGACTTCCTCTTAATTAATGTACTTTTATCATTTACTGCATCAACCAATTGTCTTATATAATGTCCGTCTATATTCTTTTCCGCCAAAAAACGATAAACATTATCATCTTGATTGAGAATATCGAGCATCTCATCAATGATAACACGCTCATCGCAGCCCCTTGAAAAATGATTTCTTAAAATATAATACGGATGGTCAAAGCTAGCTCTCAGGGTTCTATTTCTAAACCCATGAGTTCCTTTGAAATCGGTATTCAAGCCTAATGAATATAAAGCCTGTTTTGATGCGAAAGTTCCATCTTTTTCGAATATTGAAATTAAATTATCATCAACGGGGCGAGAGAGCACTTTTTTTATCATCTGATTTTTTAAATTCACAAAATCTTTAAAAAAGTTGTCTAATTGATCCAAATTTTGTTTCTGTGTTAGATGTATTGCCAATTTACGGGTAATAAATCCGGTATCTTTAGGGTTGCAGTATTTATACATTTTAAAATCCAAATACTCTCCCTCATAGTTTTCACGTGGAATAAAATAATCAGGCATGTCGGGAGGTGTATAAAAGTAATGGGTGCGTAAAAAATGGACAAGACTGGTAAATAATCGCCAATATTCCACTATCTCTGCATTAAAAGGAACCAATAAGTGGTCTTTAATGAGGGCAAATCGTCTTAATTTATTCTTAGCCCGTCCGGAGTAGTTGTCTACCTCTTCTTTTATCCGGATTAATTCACTAAAAAAGGCGATAGAATCAGTTGAATGGGTTTTTAGCAGCTTTTTTATAGGGAAGAATTCATTTACGTTTCTTGTATAACTCTGTTCAACGTCATTTACCGCTCTAGATAGGTCTTGAATATTTAGAGTAAGATGATCGCCAAAAAATGCTACAAGTTTATTGATATTGGCACGAATTGAATTCGGAAGACTCGGACCTCTTAGCGAGATAAACTCGCCCAACAAATACTGAATTTCAAGATATAAACGCCAGATGGGCAGCAAAAACTCTTTATTGCGATTGGCAAGTTCCCTCCCTTCATTCTTCATTGGAAAAGGCAAGCACCCCTTTTTAAAATAGGCGTCTAGATATACAAGCTGCCCTCCGATGTATTCTAATAAATACGATATAGCAGATGTACAAAAATCCCTCCGATATTTGTGGAATTGCCCCCGATTCCCCTTATTTATCTCTGTAAATACACTTTCAATCTCATAAATCTTCCGATCTTGTTCCTTGGTTTTATTCATTTTCTTAAAAAATTCAGCGAATAACGTAGCCATATCTGCATCCTTATTTTCTTCCAATATCGAAAAAATTAACCTTAAACGCAGCCCTAATATTTCTTTTCTACGATTTATTTCGGCTATATCGTTTAATTCATCGGCATTTGGAACGCGTCGAAGATTAATTGCGTTTGAATCACCGCAAAGGGGGATATCATAGTCATGGTCTTTATCAAAAAAGAAGAGCCCAAGTTTTCCCATTTGATAGATGAATTGATACCACACGTTCAAATAAACCCGCATATTGTCTACACGTTTTACTTCCATGAACGCATCTATGCCAGAAAGCAGTCGGGATACGTAATAATAGAGAGAGTCGGAGCCATGAATAAATCGGCAGTCATGAGGTTGTAAATAATCCGTGAATGGAACAATTGCGTGAGTCTTTATCAGCCTGGCGGAATAATCCATTAACTTGAGGTATTCATGATTTTTCATGTTATCAACATCTTCAACCTCCTTATCATGAAATGGGGCTATTCTCTCTGCACAGTCGTACAATGCCTCGCAGTATTTTTCATATTCAAATACTTGATGTATTCCATATCGTTTACGGAGGGCAACCTTTTCATCGGAACTCAGATATTCTTGGGCATAATTATACCATGCATCGCTGTTAGATAAAAAGCAAGCACCTAAAGTTTGTGTGTTTAATCCATCGGGATCCGCAAGACTTACCAGTAAATTAGGGTTAATTTTTCTCAAATTATTATAATTTTTTAAATGTTTTGGGGTTAACATTCCCTTAAAATCTATTTCAGATAGATGACCTACCAGCTTTGGGGATTTAATGTCTTGATTTCTGACCAATGTATCCCAGACTTTATATAACTTGGTTCTTCCATCAGTTTGGAAATGAAACGTCTGTTGTTCGTTATTGTTATAATATCGAAAAAACAATAAAGTGCCAGGAATAAGGTTGAGGTCATTTCTGATTGTGGGATCATGTAATAAGGTAGCAATGCCTGTATTTGACATAAAGAAATCCTTTTTATAAGGTTCATATACGGTGTCAAATCGGTAATTAGGTTGCGTTTTTAATAAGCTTACAAGTTCTTTCTCGTCGTCATTTCTTGCATCTTCTTGTTTTAATAAGATCGGAAGTAATGTCTGCGTGAGTTCTGGACCAAAGCGTTCATTGATTGGTACGGGCATACCTGCCATAGTTTCATATATGTGGCGAAGAGATCGGAATGATTCTTTGGAATAATCTTGAACGTGTTGAATCGTGAGGACTTGTCCGAGTTTCTTTGCATTTTCAGATTGTAATTGCAACTCTTCTTCCTCTTCTTCATCCAAGGTTACACAAATTGCCCCAGGAACATTATTGTAATCATATATGGGCAGTTTTTTCCGCTTTTTCTTTGCCATGTTAACGCATTCCCTACCGCTTAAGTAATCCCCAATTTTTTAACATCACTTTTATTTTATCCGGAATGTCTTCCAGTTCGCAGGTATCCAATGCATCCTTCTTTCGCTTAATCTTGTCAAGTATATACTCTATTTTCTGCAGATAAATGCGGTCTGTTTTCTCTGATACGCCATTAAATTCATTAGTCCACTCCCATGTGCGAATTGGTACGAATGCAGGAACAAACGGCATAACAATATCAAGCCCTAAGCTTCGATAGGTCAACACGTCCTCTAATATACTTCGGTTTATTGTTTTCTTTGCACTGAGACGGAATAACATCGTGTTAAACTCGTCAATTTCTTGAAAGTTGATGAAAAAAACCCTCAAAGCGCTGAAGTCCAATTGGTCTTTTAATAAATAGAGAGATGACTTTAAACCAAGACAAGTTGCTGCTCTTTTGTTGTTTTCGCAAAAAAGTAAAATGTACGTCCCGTCATTATCCTTTAAGAAAATTACATCCTCGGTAATTTCGTAAATTGAATATATGTCCTCTTTGTCACTAAAGCCTCGATGAAAATCAACAAACAACTCCCATAATAATTTTTGATCTTTCGTGTAAAACCTTATTTCTTCATCAGATAAGGGAGTTATCTCATACTCATCGATATCACAATGCGGAACAATTTTATGTTTAAATACGGGAAGCTGGTCTCGAAAAATCAGCTTTGCCAAATCCTTGAATGTTTCTCGTTCCGGTTCCCAGCCACTATGGTCGACTGCAAATTCACTATTAACCTTATTCGTAAGCTTTGTCCTCCAAGATTCCTTCCATTTAAGGTACAAGCGATTGGTTTCTCTCGAACCCAGTATTTGTGTCCATTTAAATGTTTTATCATTCCGCTCCAATTTCCAATATTCTTTAACAAATTGCGTCCATAATGTATTATGACTTAATTTTGATACCATCTTTTGGCATGTTTCTCTTTTTATTTTTATCAACGGCAGATACTCTGACCGATTTGTTGCAAGCAAGATTATAGCCTCGCTCCAGCGTGATTCTAAGACTTCATATTCTGCTTCCGATAACTCGGATATATCAAATTGACTTTGAATTAAAAGGGGTAGAATGGCGGGAGAACAAATAGTAAAATGTTGCTTATCTATAATGAGATAGATGTCTAATTGAGTATCAGATTCAATCCTTAGCACATCCTTCTTCACACTAAACGCCTGCTTTACCAATTGAGGCGGAACCTCAAGGATGGGATCATAATCATCTAAAAATAAGACGTAGAATGGGCTTCTATATTCGACTGTTCCCATTATAGGATCTCTTCTGGTCACTTGTCCGCAAATTCCACGTCCCATTGATTCCAGATATTGGATTTCCGAACCGTAATTATATATTTCTAACAATTTCAAATAGTCAGAAATCCAGTATTTTTCGAGAGTAGTCTTATAGGTGGTTACCATAGTTTAAAACTCCGTTTTGTTTTCCCCATTAATTGTCCGAGAAATGTCTTATTAATAATTTCACTATTTGATTTGATGAGTTTATATAGTGCTTCAACCTTTTGGCGTTCTTCATCTCCGAAATGTTCAGAATCAACGATAAAGTCCAGCATTTTTCTGACTTTATCAATTTCAAATGCCGTTTTGTCATTTTCGAGTTCCTTTTGCCTGTTAAGTTCGTCTAATTCTTTTGATTTCTTATCACCCAAAGCATTGTCCGAAAAATGAATCCGTTTAACAACACCGCGTTCTTTCATTGTATATTCTTTAAGAGATATGACAACGCCGATGATTTCCTCTTTAAATGGTTCCAGCTTCTTATCTAAAGAGTCACAATTGCCGTTATGTGCATCATCTTGGCTGTTTAATAAATTTTGATCTCTCAACAAATTAAAATATAGCTTCTTTTTGCAATATTCTCTCATTCCATCGTGTCCATATATATCGACCGGTCTATTCTGCCAATCTAATACCGTTAAGGTTTCTATAAACTTGTCCTTTATTTCTTTTTTAATATCTTCACAATCTTCAAGAATAATGGTGTTTAGGAAGTTGTCCAATTCTCCCAGTGTAATTTCACGGGTTCGAACTCCATTTGAGAAATAAAGCACGACTTCCTGTAAAGATAATACGGTTAGATATTTTCGAAGCGCACAGTATAGAGCAAAGGTTAGTACCACGTCAGGGTTGAGATTTTTCAGCTTAATAATTTGCGTTTCTTCCCTTGTATATTCAGTTATTTTTTCTGCATTGTCCGATGCAGTAATTTCACGCTGTGATGAAACTTTCATTGAATGATTTAAGAGAGCATTTGAAAGTATTCGACTGCCCGTCTCCCTTGTGTTATTTGAAGACTGTGCCGTACCTTGACTTTCATTGCGGTTTTTGTTGTAATTTCCCGATATGTTAAGACTTCCGCCAACCGATAGCAATTTGCCCCCTGCTTTTTTCTTCTTTTGTCCGCCACCTAGGTTTGCGTGAACATTCAAGGATCCGTGCAAATCGTAACCTATACTGGTGTCGACGTCTAAATATTGAGATACTTCATCCGAAATGGTCTGATTTCTGCTTCGCTCTTGTTCAAGTTCATTGGTGAATCCATCGTCTGCACTTTTAAGGTTTGAATCAAAAACAGACGATTATTTTTAAATCCGTTCTCTATTAGTTGCACCAGTATTTACTCTCAGCTCTTTCTCTTGCTCTGGCGTAAGATCCCACGCTCCAAGCATTGTCCCGGTGCCCAGATCTTTATGTGCAAATATTTGCAGTAAATATTCGTCCTTAATAAACAGTTTCGGCTTTACAACCGTATCCTCTGCTGCCAAAATATCTTGTATAACATTAGAAATTGAATCGCTCGATTCCAAATCATCTATTTTTGCCAATCTAATGATTTTACCAATCAATACTAATC
>WJKO01000379.1 GCA_014729055.1 Promethearchaeota archaeon
AATATCTATTATTTTTGGAATTGTTCCTTTTGGCTTGGATTCAGCCAAAACTACCTCTGGAAAACCTGTGCGAGCTTGGCGAAAAATATCGAGGCAGGCAAGATTAATTATTAATAATTTTTTAGATTAATTATTAATAATTATTCATTTTAATCTATCATTTATTTAAATGATAGACGTGTTTATTTATATATGAAATCTAAGAACAAATATTGTACTCTATTAGTAATTATAGCGAGCTTTAGCATTGTTATTCCTGTTTCAGATGAATATACATCTCTAGATGGTATCGAATGTTCCAATGAAGGGGGATTTTATTCAGGGGGCT
The DNA here is from genome assembly GCA_014729055.1 of Promethearchaeota archaeon. Taxonomy (GTDB): domain Archaea; phylum Asgardarchaeota; class Lokiarchaeia; order Sigyniarchaeales; family Promethearchaeaceae; genus WJKO01. The sequence continues at coordinate 329 of WJKO01000379.1, forward strand.
CGTTTATTTTAAGCGATTATGGATTTGATTCTGGAGCAATTGAATCTGTGGATATCGATTTAGATGGAGATTATGATATAATCGCTGGAAGAAATAATGGTTCTGTGTATATATTTAAGAATCCGGGAGATTCTTGGGAAAATTGGGAATATTATGAAATTGGTGATGGTGGTTGGGATATAGAACAAATCCGTACAGGAGATCTTGATAAGGACGGCGATTATGACATTGTCACATCTGATTATAACGGACGCATTTATCTCTGGGAAAATAATGGGAGTATTTGGGTCAATAATTGGACGGATAGATATGAGCAAATATATGATTCATCGGGAAAATACGTTTTAGAATTAGCCGATATGGATGGTGATGGTTATTTAGATATCATTGCTGGAGGATTCACATTAGGAATCGAAATTCTTGACAATGATAAAACGCCTTTTGAGGGAAGTTGGTCTGCAGTGGAAATCCTTACAGGTTATGGATACTATGCTATTGGGTTAGATGATGTTGACGAAGATGGGGATCTTGATATTGCTGCTTCACAATCGAATTCTGATAACATTTACATCTTCGAAAATGAAGGAAAGCCGTGGTCTTCGTGGTCAGGCAATAAAATCGGAGATGCCGGAGATGATGGTGACTCTGAATCTGTTCACTCATATTATTTTATAGATATGGATGATGATACTGATCTTGATTTGTTAACGGGTTGTAATAATTATAACCTTACTTGGTGGGAAAATGATGGTACTCCACATTCTGGTACGTGGACAAGTCATTGGTTGGGTGATTCTGATGGTCAGATAAAGGGGATAGACATGCTTGATTTTGATTTGGATGGTGAATTAGAAATAATAACTCATGATAGCTATGAAAGCATATACGTATGGGACTATAATGGTGGAAATTATGACAAAATCTATATTGGTGAGAAATATTCGTATAGATCTCCTGTAGATGTAGTAGATTTGGATGATGACGATGATTTGGACATAGTAACGATGGGTTACACTAATGGATTACGAAGCTGGAAGAATGTATTACCTGCATTTAAAAATGGATATGTGACACCTGACTATGGTAATTCAGATACATTATTCACATTCAATGTTGAATATGAATCCTATGAGAATATTGAAGTAGATATTACGCTGGAGATAAATGGAAAAGAATATTTGATGTCTAAAACCAATCCTTCAGATAATAATTATTTAGATGGTGTAGATTATACATTTTCGCTTAATGGATTAGAGCAAGGAATTGCAGAATATATGTTTAGTGCGGAAAGTACAGACGGAATAGGAGCAATCGGAGATAATAAAACACATTATGGACCGATTATATATAGCGGAAGTCAAACCCCTGATGATACTGATGGTGATGGTATTGCAAATTCGAATGACGATTTTCCGAATAATCCTAATGAATGGAATGACAATGATGGTGATGGAATTGGAGATAATACCGATACTGACGATGATGGCGATGGTTATCTAGATTCAACAGATGATTTTCCATTCGATAATACCGAATGGAATGATAATGATAATGATGGAATAGGCGATAATGAAGACACAGATGACGACAACGATGGCATCCTTGATTCAGATGATAATTATCCCTTTGATTCTCAAAATTCAATTGCAGATAATTTAAACACAATTATGATTATTGCGTTTGGTTGTGTTGGCATCCTCTCGTTTGCGATTATAATCAATAGCGTTCTAAATTTCGTTACGACAAGACGTCAATTTAACGCCAGTTTCAGAAAAGATGTTCCTGAAGAATTACCTGATCGTAAAGGAAAGTAGATTCTTTTCATCTACACCATTGTAACGATTCTTTCTCTCTTTTCACTTTATTTCTTTTACTATAGACTACTGATTAGTATAATTCATTATATATATAGAGTATTTTCTATTGGTTTAATTTCTCTATAAAAATTTTCCCAGCCCTTTGTTTTTCTGGCTTCCAGAATCTTCTGCGTAATTAATGATCATAGAATCAAGCCGCTTGTTGGCAATATCACAATATTCTTCTGAAATCTCGAACCCTATGAATTGGCGACCTAAACTTTTACTAGCTATTGCCGTTGCACCACTCCCCATAAAAGGATCCAATATTATATCTCCTTTATTGCTACTTGTTTTAATAAGCCGTCGAAGAAGTTTAAGCGGTTTCTGAGTCGGATGATATTTTTTCTCCTTGTAAAAATCTATATCATCCCAAACATTTGTAATCCCCATTATGGTATTGTATGTTTGGCTCACTTTCTCATATTCTAAATTAAAATCTAACACTTTTTGCAATTTTTCCCATTTTTCTTTGGTAGGAAATTGCTCACAAACATTTTTTCCCGCATATATACTCCACATACCGCCGCCATTACTCTTAACGCCCAATCTTTCGTTTATTTCCTTTGCTGAAAAGCCTTTTTCCTTCTGTCGGTTCTTTAAAAACGGTTTCAAGAATTGCTTATTATCTCTGATCATCATCAGAATGATCTCAGTTACGTTGGGAAAAATCTTGTATTTTTTAGTTGCTCTGCCAGAAACTGCTTGCATACCCTTATTTATGATTATCTGCTGTTTCAATTCAATCTCTATCTCTTCTAATCTAGGAATGATGTGGGAAAGAACTCTGAAATATCCGAACAGATAGAGCGTCCCACCATATCTGAGGATTCTCGATATTTCTTTTATCCAATTCAAAGACCATTCAATATATTCTTCTTTTGTTCGCCAGAGATAGTCCCATTTCTGATTTGCTACCTTGAAATATGGGGGATCAGCAATAACCAAATCAATGGACTTATCAGGAATTTGTTTTAATTGTTTTAGAGCGTCTCCGCAAGTTATTTTATTTAAAAAATGCTTTTCCCATTGTATTGAAGATTCCAACCTGATCATTTAAGTTCTAAAAATAGAAAAAATAGAGAAAATATAAATTTAACCACTTTGTTCAAGTTCAATTACTCTCGTTTAATCTTTTGCTTGGTTCTTGTTTCCTTCTTTTTTACTTCTTTTTAAAACAACCGCTACAATCAGACCAGCAGCGATACCTCCAATGATTAGAAATATCCACCATGGAAGACCTTCATCGTAGAATTCACGGGATTCCGCACCCAAGAATAGAAATGAGTAGCCCGCATTAGATTCTGATGCACTATTTTGATATTCACCTATTAAAATATCATCATAGCCGTCATTATTCACATCTCCCGCGCCAACAGCACTCAATATCCTCGAATTCTGATCACCTTGACCAATAAATGATGGTTTCGTCTTTTTTAAGCTTGTATCCATCGACCAACCCGAATCTTTACCAAAAATTACATACACTTTACCTAAACTTGTATCTTGTTCTGCATATCCACTAGCCGTTATGAGAAAATCATCGTACCCATCATTATTTATATCGCCAGCTTGACTAACCATATGTCCGAGCCTATCCGAATCACTTTCACCCAGAAAAGATGCATCAGTATTCGAGAGATCATACTCACTCTCCCACTTACTCTTCCCCAAGATAAGATATACTTGCCCAGCATCAGAATCTGCCTCAGAATTTTCATGCGCGCCGATGACAAAGTCATTCAACGTATCGCCGTTAACATCCCCAACACCACTAATAGACCATCCTGCGTGATCGCCACCTGATTCAGCAGTGAATGTAACATCTGCATTGGTTAAATTAATATCAGTTCCCCAATCTGAATCATCGCCAAAAATTAGATATACTTGTCCTGCCGCCCATCCACCGTCATCATTATAAACTGAGCCAATAATAAAATCACCAAATGTATCCCCGTTAACATCTCCAACCCCAGAAACGGAATATCCTGCATAATCCGTTTGATGTATCCCCAAATAAGAGGCATTTGCATTATCAACTGCAAAATCTAGTGAAGGGACAGTCTCATTCCCAAAAATAAGGTACACTTTACCCGCAGAATAGATATCTCCTTCTCCATAATCTGTGTCTCCAATAAGAATATCATCATAATTGTCCCCATTGACGTCCTTTATAATTGCTATTTTGGACTCAGAATCAGACTGCTGCAGACCAAATGACGCATTAGCATCTGCTAAACTTGTATCCATTGAATAAGGTTCCTCTCTTCCCAATATCAAGCACACCTTTCCTTTTGCTTGGCCCGCAAATACATTATGAGGACTTGCGATTAGGAAATCGTCATATCCATCATTGTTTACGTCTCCGCCGCCAGAAAGATCATATCCTGCTTCACAACCCGCAGTTTCCCCAATGAATGAAGCATTTGCATTTTGAAGAGAAATTGTACCAGTCAAACCCGCTTCATTACCATAGAGCATATATAC
>WJKO01000380.1 GCA_014729055.1 Promethearchaeota archaeon
AAAACATTAAAAACTTGTTGATAAACCTCTTGATTCATTAATAATGAGAAGTAATCGGCATATTTTTCAAGTATTTCATATAGTTTTACGAAGAAATCCTCGAAATTATTAGATCTGTCATATAAAGACAACAAAAGACTAAGCGAAATCCCAGCCATCTTCACTCATTTAAGGGTTCATTTGACAAACTAATGTTATGATAGATGTTACCGTAGTGATCTTTAATAACTGGGTCACCTGTGCCTGGTAAAAGTTCAATTCTATGTTTCCAATGAAAGTCAATAAGTAACTCTTCGAATTTCTCATCGCTGATACTATATTTTTCTTTAAATAGTTCTTTTACCTTTTTTATTTTTACATGCTCTTTATCAGCCATCTCTTTCTTAATCTCAGAGAGAATTTCCATAAGTGCTTTTAAAAAGTTCGTTTCATCCACTTCTTCACGCATTTGAATTTTTGTTTCTTCAACTTCATACTCTGATATTGAAGTTTCCTCTTCATTCTGATTATTTAGTTCAGAAAACTGCTTTTTAATCTTTTTCAAGGTACTTGTTAGTATTGATTTATTTGTTTCTACTGTTTGAGTTAAATATTCTACCGTTTTACTTAGATTAGATATTGTGTTGGATAGTCCATCAAAATGAGACTTTAATGTTTTTGTAATTAGTTCCATCATATCTACTTTTTTCTTCAATTCAATTAATGAAACCTCATCATAATCGCTTTTTTTATCAGTTTCATCGCTTTTTGTATCTTTATCCATGACTTTAAATTTCTGAAGTGATATAAAAAGATTTTTCTATAAAACAATTAGCGAGAATTAAAAATCAACTAGTTATAAATTTGAAATCATGTATTTCTTTTTTTATGAAATCTCTCAAGGCAATTCTAATCGTTTCGGAGCGATTTGGATAAATCTCCGCATCAACAAGCTTTTCTATCCCATCTAAGTATGCTTGAGGAACATTGATTGTAATTAATTTCAAAATATTCACCAAGATAAAATTAGAATATAGAGCATATCAATTCGAATAAGATCAAGATCATATTCTTATATAAAAAGTCTCTTTTAATTAGGTTGAAAAAACAAATATATATGAGGAATTTATACGGTTTGCACTTTGGGTTGTAATAACCATAAATAGACGCAAAAAATGACAATACCCAAGAGAGAAATGCCAAAAACTGCCCCACTACGAACTGATTGTATAAGGGCAATACTAGTGATAATGATTACTTCTCTAATTGATGCTGGACTACCTCTTAATTCTAAATTATTTGCCAGACCAACCATTGTGAATCCAAAAAAGCCAATAATTAGAATTGACTTTACAATTATTAATATAATATCTAAATAATTTCCTTCCTCAACCGGTATCGGAATCAAGTTGCCATTAAGCAGTAACGAAACTACAAAGAATCCAGCCCCAATTAATAAAGATTTTATCGAAGAAGAATACATATCTTGTTTTATATCGGATATTTTTTCCATCTCTTCTTTATATTCTTCTCTACGTTTTTTCCGATATTTTTTGTATTTTGGCATTACTTTTCTTTCCTTTTTTGCTAATCTAATTTAACTCTGGCTTGAAAACTAGTGATTAAAATGAATGCGAACGCAACACCCGCAATAATGAACATGATGTTCGAAATTAAATCAATATTTAGATCATATGGACTAATGTCCGGGTCTCCTTCTTCAGGTACGACCCCAATCTGAAGATCTAAGACAGGAGAAAAGTACTCAGTATAAGAACCACCTTCTTCATTCACACCATATTGAACTTTAATGGCATATATCGTCCCACCACCAAAAATCCGAGTATCATTCACTTTGTCATCATTGATAATCGCAAATGGGATTTTGAATTCGTAGTAGGTATAATCATTGATTCCCGAAATGTTTGCCGCACCATAAAAATCTGTATCTGTATCATTTAGATAAGAATCAGTTTCATTATCGTAGATTTGATCTTCGATATAAAATGTTCGGTTGTCCTCTTGTGTAAGATTCCTATTCTGGATTAGTTTTGCGTCCATAAATTCATCGTCTCCGTCTGCTGTAGAATTTGACATTAGCAGTTTAATATATTGATCGTCATTTGGGTTCTGTATTCTAACCTCAATCAAAATATATAAATAATTACTACTGGTTAGAGCATAAAAATTCATTCCTGGAAGACTTCCTGTTTTCGATTGCGCTGTTAAGTTTACGTAGTCTTCATTTTCCCAACCATCATCTTCGCCCATAATACCATCTAAGGTGGGTGCCGTTCCAGCTTCTGCTGCGGGTGCAATCATAGGATTCTGATCCCAAGCATATCCTGAATTTATAATCATTCCAAGCAATACCGATATGCAGATTAATCCCGAGACAATAAAAATATGTTGTTTCCTTTTCAGATATTTCAAATAATGCACCTTATTTACCTTTTCATTTCGCGTTCCAGATAGTCGTTGATATATTTCATTTAATTGTCGCGATGTTAAAAAGATTTTTGGAACGATTATTTTTTTAATTCTATTTAATTAT
>WJKO01000381.1 GCA_014729055.1 Promethearchaeota archaeon
AAAGATAATTTTAAGCAAAATTTGAATATGCTTGACGATCTTGAATTTCAGAAACATCTTGATGAAGAATGGGAAAATGTAATATCTGAAAAAAAAAACCTATGGGATAAACATAATCTTAGAATTTGGGCATTGGGGCAATCTCATATGGATATAGCCTGGCTGTGGCGAATGTATCAGATAATTAATAAAAGCCGCATAACTCATGGAAAAGCTGCATGGCATGTTAAACGCCTTCCCAATTTTTCATTTACATATTCTCAACCGGTAATTCTCGATTGGCTTAGACAAGAAGAACCCGAGATGTTTGAGAAAATAAAGGAGGCAGTTGAAACGGGCAGATTTGAACTTCAAGGAGGTACATATGTTGAAACTGATGGTAAAATACCCATGGGTGAATCTTGGTGTCGCAGTCGACTTTATGGTCAACGCTGGTATCTTAAACATTTTAATAAAATAGCAGAGATTGAATGGTTGCCGGATAGTTTCGGATATAATAACAATATCCCGCAATTTGCATCAAAAAGCGGCGCTCGATATTTCTACACTCAGAAGATTACAGGTAACTTTCCTCCAGATGAGTTTCCTTTTGCCCATTTTATTTGGAAAAGTCCTGATGGCTCTGAATTAATATGTTATAGTAATAATTTTAGATTTCGCCCGTTAGAACGTTGGCATTTGTTCGGACATACTCGGAGAATCCTTAAGCCTGGTGAAAAATTGGAATGTAATTATTTCGATGAAGATCCAAAATCATCGGATAAATTAGATGATAATTCAGTTTATCCAGAAGTATGTTTAGTATACGGAACTGGAGATGGAGGTCATGGACCAACGAGCCCAGAAGTCCATCAAATGCGATATTATATCAGAAAGAAATATATCCATGGATTTACAACGGCAATTGATTATTTTAAAAAATATGAAGAAATAAAAGAGAGATTACCCGTTTGGAATAAAGCAGAATTATTCTATAATCTTCATCGCGGAACTTTAACAACACAAGGTTTAGTTAAACGAATGAATCGCTATTTTGAATGGACATTAACGGGCTTAGAAACAATGTTTGCAATTGTTGATTTTATACAATGCGATATAACAGAAACGACGGAAGATTCTGAAGCTTCTCAAGATTTTAAAGATTCTGAACAGCCAAATACGCACGAAATTTTGCATTGGTTGTGGAAAGATACATTATTGCTGCAATTTCATGATATTCTGCCGGGTAGTTCTATTCCCGAAGTATACGATGATTGTTATGACATATGGATAGATAATTTAGAGAAAATTAAAAACATTAAAGCAAAGTTGTTTAACAAAGTTATGTCATTGCAGAAACCAGACAGCGAACGGAACACGTCAATGGATTATGCTGCTACTCTTATTAATCCGAACAGTTATTGTGGAAAAACGTTTGTTGAGATTGATATTGATAAGGTAGAGGATTTGGATTTAGTAAGAAATTCTAAGACTATTGCCGTAACTGAGGAGGATGGCACTATATGTTTAGCACAATTCATAGACGGAAGAACATATGATGAATGTTTACTAAATACTACTCCAAGTATATTATATTGTGGTAAAGTGGATCCTTGGAGCGCAAAGAGCGTTGCTTTAACATTTACAGGTGGTGAACTAAAGGATCAGACAACTTCTTTTCTTCATGAGAACGATAGAAATTATATCTTTGAATCTGATCATTCAAAAATTGCAATATCCAAAGTAACAGGATTAATAACAGAATATATTGACAAAGATCTCGATGTAAATGTAATTTCAAAACCAAGCAACCGAATTGAGGTATTTAGAGATTGGTTTCCAACAGAACCTGCATGGAATATTGGTGCAGGGTATCGGCATATGCCGTTTACAAAAAATGACGACGAGATCCGCCTTAAAGATGTAAGAATTACTGAACAAGGTCCAGTTCGATGGTGCATTGAAGTAGTACATGTTTTACCAGAATCCCAATCAGAAATTATTCAACGTATTTTTCTCTATTCTGAACTTCGCGGTATTTACTTTGAAGTTTACATTAATTGGAAGCAAAAAGATGCGATTGTAAAGAATCATTTTTCGTTTGCTACTAAATCCGCACAAATCATCGCAGAAGGGCCATATACTACCGAGATTATGACTGCCGATCCAGATAAAAAATTCCATCTAGAAAAACAACGATGGGAATGTTGCGGTCATACTTGGGTTGCTTTTCCGAACCAAGACAACTCGTGGGGTGTTGCTGTTATTAACGATTCCAAATACGGTTTTGATGTTATAAAGGACACGATAGGCATGACACTAGTTCGAGGTCCTGAATATCCAAATCCAAGTGGATATCCTGTTGAAGAGCGTAAAAAATTCAATAAAGAAGGACCGCCGACTCATACTGACCAAGAAGAACACATCATTCAATACGCCATAGTTCCATTTTCAACGAAATGGCAATACTCTGGGTTCCAAAAGTATGCACATTATTTTAATCGGCGAATCATTTCTCGAATAACCAATGGAATTGAAAACCCAATTATTAGTAAATCTGACTTAATGGGAATAAAAGTATCACCAAGTAACCTTGAATTTGTTTCAGGCAAAAAATTTGAAGAATTTCCGGAACGATCAAATGAAATTATAATTAGAATTACAGAAAATGGAAGACGAAAAACGCAAGGTGGCATTATATTTCCCGAAAAATTAAAGATTAACGATATTGACTTTGTAGATCTATTGGAGAGACCTTGGAATGAAAGAAAAGTGACAATTGAGCGGAACAAAGATGGATACGTGAAATCAGTAAGCTGTATATGGGGGCCGCATGAGATATTAAGTCTAAAATTGATAAAATAAGTCATATCTTAAGTTTCGAAAAACTTAGAAAAAATGCTCAAAATCGGATTTACGAAATCCGTTTTTATGTTATTTAATTCGCAAAAGTTCCGATCTCCGTCACATCATCTAACTTATATCTATACAAACCTTAGGTTATGCGCGTCTATATTTTAAATCAAGAATTGATAAAAATAACAAATTTGGAATGTCTTGCCTATTTAGGATGAATATTATATGTCAAAAATGTGCATATGATGATTCGAAAATTTCATATTTAAAGCAAAAACATAAAAAACATTGTAGTTTTTTATCCTTTTTCGGAATTACGGTGTATTTTTCAGCTTTTTTTTTAAATATTAGTTCGGACTTTGTTATCTTGTTGTAATCGAATAGGAATATTTCAATTAAAAAAAATACATAAAAATCTAAAATAGGTGGGCATGTTGGAATCATATATCAATTTTGATGAGGAATTCTATTATAG
>WJKO01000382.1 GCA_014729055.1 Promethearchaeota archaeon
GTTAAGGGTATTAACATTAGAAGTTGAATTATTAAGACAACCGTCATAATTGCATATTGTCTGTCGAGTTCTACACCGGTCTGCTCAAAAATCGATTTTAAAAAGTTCGTTATACCAATCGCGAGAACAAATATAGAAATAACAGTCCGACGTCCCCAGAAATCAAATATTAGACCAATTAAGAATGATACCAAAGAAAGTGTTATCATTATAGCTAATAAAAGAATGAAGAAGTGTTTTTGAAAGATTTCTTGAGTCGATAAATTAATGACGGAAGTGACGGGAACAATTAAACCGATAATAATTCCAAAAGCGCCAAGAAGCAGTATATTTATCAGATAAGACCGATTAAACAGAAGCTGTAGTCGAAAATTCTTTACGAATCTTTTGAAAACTTTTTTTATGGTTGATTTTTCGTTTCTTTCCTCGATTTCTTTTTCAGATAATAATATCTCATTTTTCTCTTGGTTTCGATTTTTAAAGAGAAAGAAAGCACTAAAAATGGGTACCAAGCTTGGCACAATAAGTAACCTATCATTATATGCCATAGCAACTAATGGAATGATAGTTATAGCACCCATAATGAACAATAGAGCTAGAATTCTCCCTCTTTCCAGCATACTGGTATATTGTATAGTCAATACAAATAAAAAAATAGTAATTGCCCCTACGATTAACGAGTTAAGAGAAATGATTATAGCTTGTAATGACTCGAATTGGGGATTTTGTGCAATTAACAATTCAAGAACTGTTGAAACCCCGCTAAAAAACAATATAATGATTAGAGCAGGAAACCTGCGTTCTAACATGTCGATAAGTAAAGTAGCTATGATAATACCAATCGAGAAACCAAAAAGAACCAAAGACATACCAAAGATTTCATAAGTATTAATTATAGTATTGCCAAGTTTCACATTTAAAGATAAAACAGAACCAATGGAAATAAACAAGCAGTATAATATTGCAAAATGCAACCTATCAATTTCTATATCCTTTAAAACATCCTTTCGAGTCTTTTCTGCTCTCTTGTGAATTTCTTCGACCATTTGTTTTGTATCAGACATTCTTAAATTACTCCTCTGTTATATCTTCATCTTTATTGATTTCTGACGTTGGAGGTTTTAACGAATCATACTCTTCTTCTCCATCCAATTCTTCAATTTTATTAATACGTCTTTCAATGCGTTTTTTTTCTTTTTCTAAAATCTCTCTTTTTTGTTCCTCAAGATCTTTCATTTCTAATTCTTTTTTGACTAATTCTAATTCTGCTTTCTTCCTATTAATCTCGATCTCTTTTTCTAATTGCTCAGCTTTTTGTCTTATTTTTTCCTCTTCAATCTCTTTTTCTTTTTCCTCAACAAGTAATGCAGTTTCCTTTAACTTAAGCTCTTTTTCCTTCAATTTCTGCTCTTTTTCTAATAGTTCCTTTTCTTTGTTTTGCAATTCTTCATCTTTTACTTTCGTTTCTTTCTTAATATTCACTAATTCTTCGCGTTTTTTGATTTCATCTTGCTTAATTTTTATTTCTTCTTCAGTAATTTCTTTTTCCTTTTCCTCTAGTATCTTCTGTACAGCTTCTAGTTGTTTTTTATGCACATCATCTTCTTCTAAATCCTTTATATCAACTAATTTCTTAAGGACAGTTTCGGCGTTTTCTATAATTGTAGGATCTGTTGTTGATTTTACGAAATCTATCAATTGCTTTTCAATTTCAAGACGATATTTACGTCCGAGAACTTTCAAGAGGTCGATAGCTTCATTTTGTACAAAATCTTCTTTGTCTGCAAGAAGATTGATTATATCTTCCATGAGTGGTCGTATCTCTTCTGGATCTGCCTTAGCGGCATAAGTAAGCAATCTGAGCATCCCCTCCCGGGCGTTGGCATTTTTATGGCACAAATATTCACGGGCAAAGGGCACTAATAGATCTGGATTTTCCTCTGCAAGTGATTTGATTGTAAGAAGAAGTGAGTACCTCATAACGTCATTCTTTATAGTCATTAGTTTTAGCAAATTGGGTAAAATCGTTTTTAAAACAACTGGTGAGTTATCATTTATTGCATTGAGGTTATTGATAAAACCTTCAATAAAATCATCTGTTACTTCTTCATCTGATAAATACATCTGGATTTTATCGATAGCACTATTAACTTTCTCTTCTTCAATTAAATCCAATATTTCTCTTACTTTTTCATCCATTCTTTTTCTCACATTTTTAATATTCTTCTTTTCTTAGGAGATCAATATATTCAACTTCAGAAAGACTACTGAGTGTGTTAAATAAATCATTTAAGTCATCATATGTGCAAGTTTCATCTAATTCAACCATTATTTCCAGATCTGCATTTGTATTAAAATTAAATGTTGTTCGAGGAAATTTTGGACCAATCTCATCCGTAATTTTACTAAATTTTTGATTTCTTAATTCGTCATCAATCTTAATTAATTTTTCCCCAGAAATGACGATCTTGATTTTTGAAATATTATTTTCCTCATTAATCTCTAAATCTAATGAAAATTCCTTGCCTTTAGCATAAATGGGGAGAATTAATCGTAAAATATCGGGAGAAGTAATTCGTTTCTTGTGTGCATTGCATATAGTATAACCTTTTTTTAGATCAGCTATATATAAAGAATTATCTAACCATATTACAAAGTAATTAACATCAAAATCATAAATAAACGATCCTTCTTTAATCATCTTATCTCTTTTTAAAATATTCCTCAACAAGTTCGATATTTTACTTTTACTATTTGATGGAATCGCTGGCAGTCTTGATCTACTGATTAAAGCGTCGGCTTCCTTAAGTTTTTTATTCTTTAAGAGATCGAATAATTCACTGGAAATCGGTCGGAAAAACAATTCAAAGAAATCTTGATTGTAAATTAACGTATCAATTGGAGTATAAAGAGTTGTTTTTTTGTCAATATATCTCTTAACATTTGAAACAACTTGTGAATAACAGAATTTTGGTAATTCCTCTAAATCCATTCCTGCTAGTATCCTCACGTTAATTAAGAATCTACGTCTGCACATTGGAGCTAAAACGTTAACCATCCGATCGTTTGTACATTTTTCGCATAGATCCTCTATGTATTCCTTGAGATAACTAATTAGAATTTTCTTTTCTTTTTTACCAGTTTCTTCCTCAAAGACACGTTTAAGATTATCTAAATCGAATGGCAGGGTTTTTTCATCCTTTTATATTTAATATAGTTATATTTATTATAGGTTAGAGCTAAAGAATACAAATTTAAATATTAAAATTTATTCTTGAGTAAAATAAGGAATTATAAAATTAAATCTTATGTTAACTATAGCCAAAAAATCAATCATTCCCTAAATACTGGACCTACTAATTGATTATACTCTCTCATTTTTTCACGCAAAATAACCTTTATCAAACCAGGATTAACATCTGGTTCGCAAAACACACCCATGAATCCATAAGGAGAGCTGGCGGCAAAGATCTTAACCCCCTCAAAACTCCACGAAAATATAAACGGAGAGGATTTATCTGTTCTTAAGAAACCTAAAAATTTCTCCAAATTATTGCATATCGAATTCAATAATGGATATACTGGATTTTTGGCTTTTTTCTCGTTAGGCTTTCGAGCCCAGTGTTTTGAATATCCAGAAATCTCCAATCCTTGATCATCTGTTATTATAATCCGATAAACAGCAGGATCACTTTTTAAAACAGCTTCAATAATGTCAGCAATTGCGTTAGTTAGACTTTCCAAAAAAATCCACCTTGTTTTATATAAATATTTGATTTATAATTTGATAAAGATAATCCAACAATAATGGGTTAAATAAATAATATGCAAAAACTATGAGGGTAGCAATAACAGATGAAATTATCAACGGCAAATAGTATTTCCACTCAAATTCTTCAGATTCATCTATCGTGTTACTCTTAGCGCTTTTCAAAAACAAATGTGGAATCAATAATCCCGTAATGACCGCTAAATATATAATAAAAATTAAGACCGCTGTTATACTGAGCCAACCTGCGATCTGTGTAATTGAATCAGAAATTAGGTTTCCTCCAATTAGTTTCATTAATTTTACTAAAGAATAATACCCTAATAATCCCGGAGCTAGTAGTAGAATCTGGGTAGAAATAAAGCCTAACCCTAATAAGTTATAATCAGTTAGCAGATTTATGTTATGTAAATTGCTTAAAGTCTTGTCATTCGTGAACTTTATTAGAGAAGAGAACCTGAGCAGATTACATAGAATAAATAAGATAAGAAATTCTACCAATACCAAATATACGTTATTATGCACTATTTCATTAGGAATTACAAAGAAACCAATTGAAAATATGCATATCAAGGTAGATAGTTGTGCATTATTCTGATATCCTATTATAATTTTTAAGTTTACCGAGTTCTTTCTTAATTTTCCAAATAATTCTAGAAATGAATAAGCCATACTCACTATTAAACCAAAAAAACCTATAATCATAAGTAAGATACCAATATATATTTCTAAACCCACAATATTGTTGTCTTTTACGTTAAGACTTGTTGCAGCTCTAAAGAATAAAATTAAATGAATTGGATATTGTATAAGATACAATATTTTTATCAATATGAACTTTGAATTCTCAAATAAGTCTTTATGCGCCTTGTTCGTGAATAACCCACCACATGGGACTATAAATATGATGAAAATCAATACCAACATGATTATAGTCTGGAGAAAGTCCATTGAGGGATCTTCTTGAGCGATTTCATACAAGTTAACAGAACTAAAATTTGTGTTTACAAATAATATCAAGAGAAATGCCGATATCATTGAGCAAACCAATAATAGAGCATATCGCTTCAATACGAAGAAATCCTTGTGGTATTCATCAATAAAGAATAAGCACATAACAGATATATATTGTAAGATCAAGAATATTAAGATTATTATTAAGTTTGTTGTGAGAGTTAATCCTATGAATGAAGAGATCAACAGAAAATACAAAGAACTATATAGGTTTTTATGGTTTGTATTTTTAATATTATCGTTTAATGAAAACGAGAGCAATAGACTAATGAAAAGTATCAATTCTGATAGTATAAAAGTTGATTTATCGATATTAAATGAATGACTATGAAATTCAAGAGTTTCTGCATAGTATATTAATACGCTATTTACTATTAAAGCAACTAAATTGCTTAAACTAAATAAATATTGCCTAAACTGATCTTTTTTAAACCCTAAGAATATTAGAGATGTAAGGATGATTATTATAAGCGGTAATATACTCAAGATTAATTTTATCATCAACGCCCCCCCGTTTCATTTCCCCTTATTTTTATCTTTCTTAGCCCATATTTGCTCGTGTCTGGGTTGGAAAAATTGTTCTTCTTTCTCTATAAATAACCTTGGATAAATTATGGCAAATGCAGAATATAATGTTAACAATAACACGCATAATAACGCAAATAACTGAATTATAATTATTTCCGTAGTAAATGTTCCAAAGATAATGACACAAATTAACGTAAAAATCGCAATTAATGTCCGATTCTTTTTTTCACTAAATTTTATAATAACAAGACCACAAATAATAATTCCAGTTATCAAAAATATCATTTGTAAATCAGAATCTGACATAGAAC
>WJKO01000383.1 GCA_014729055.1 Promethearchaeota archaeon
ACAGAGAGCCAGCGGAATTTTATGCCTTATTAACTCGAAACTCTAGTTAATTAGATATAAAGTCATTTAATTATAATTTACATGAAGGATCAGATATATTTATTGTATTAAATTCTAAATAATCCTGTTAATTCATTTTGATCTTCAATTGCGAATGTGTCAGTTCTTAATAAATTAAGCAAATCATCCGTGACGCCTTTTTTTATAGAAATTATTATTTTGTTAAAACCATATATAGAAAATAATTTCATATTTTTTTCTATAGTGGCCTCATCACCATTTTGGTTAATATAATTGATTTGTTTATTAAAATCCGAAATGATTTGGTCAAGTAAAAATTTAGCAGCTAATACTCGATCTTTGAAACTTCTACTATCATCCGATATTTCAGAGGGTAGAGGTATCTGCTCTGCAAATTTTTCCTCCAAAGGAGTCATGTATGCCATGGCTTGCAAATAAATTAATTTATTTGGCAAGTATTCAGAATATTTTTTACATAATGTGGTTTCATCAGATGTGATTATTTCCAGATGATCTTCCTTCAAATATATCCCTTGTGGAGAAGAGATAATATTGCATAACAATAATCTTTGAATTGCATTTTCAATTATATGTTTTGGGTGACCAAAGTTATATAATATTTGAAGTATATCTTTAACAGAATAGGATCTTTGATTTAACATTTTTAGTATGAATAATTTACACAAACTATTTGAAAAATGATTACTCTTATCAACCATAAAGATATTGTCGAAAAATGATACTTTAGATTCACAAAGAAGATTTCTGTTACGAAGAAGAGCTTCTAAAATTTTTTCATAACTAATAAGTAGTTTAAAATCAGTTGCTCTATTTTGAAATTGATTATGTATTTCATCTATAAGATTTTTCCAATTATAAAAGGGATACTGAAATATATTTTTAGCAATTTCCAATCCTTGTCTTATGTCATAATTACAAAATTGTGAAATATAAAAATTTCTTCCTCTTTCTTTGAAAACATTGAGAAATGATGATAAAAATTCATTTGGACAATAAATTGGAATTTTATTTTTATTCAGTGCAATTGTACATCTTACATTATTATTTGGGGTTCTCTTTGGATATAATGGATCAAAACCAGATTTTTTTCTCTCATTTAATATGTCATGTAAAGAAGGGGGGAATAAAGGAAACTCTTCAAGCTTATCACGATAGGCCTGAAGAGTATCTTCTTTGGATGCATTTTCTAAAAGATATGACCGAATAGTAATAACAAAAGAGATAGAAGACCAATTTCTTACCCAATGCAATTTTTGACGAGCAACTAGCCATACTGCCTTTTGATATTGGGGTGGTAAATGATCTACATTGTCAAGAAAAAACACAATACGTAGTTTGGGATTAGTGATACACAAGTAGTTGATTGCTAATCGGTTAAAATCTGCCCAATCAGATACTGGTTTTTCTTCACCTTTCTTTGTCTCTGTTCTTGCAACTATTTTTTCACGAATCCATTTTAATTGTTCTTGATATGACTTAGGTGGTGTAGGAATATCCTGCTTTGCTGATTCCCAGTCCTCATTAGGATATGCATATTTAGCTATATCCATTAAAATTTTTGGTGAATGCAAATTATTGTTACCGCTTGTAAAATTTTCTACTAAAAATCTATAAACATTATGATCAAATTCTTCTTCTGCTCTTCTTTCACTATATCCAATTACTGGCATTGCAATTCGTAGGATATAGGTGTTATTTGCGATAGAATGGTCTATTTTTTGCAAATAAAATGAAAAAAAATGTCTTACAAAAGTTGTTTTTCCAATACCGGTTCTTCCATGGATCAATAAAATTGGTTTAGAATCATTTTTTCCAATTGAACTAAACCATTTATACATTTTATTTTCAAAATGATAGGATGGATATTCACCATTACGATTTTTTATGTAATCAATTCTCTTATCTACATACCAGTCCCATTGAGAAGATTCACTATTAGTTTGTAGAACTTCATATTTGTTATTTGTGATTTTGTCAGAATATCGGTGGGGTGCGATTCTATCTAAATCTTGAAGTCTAGGTTTGAACATCTGTTCAAACCCACTTGCGCATGCATCCCAAAATGGGCTTTTATCTATTGTATATCGATAAGCAATAAAGTCACTTGTCAACCTTGTCTCTCTCATCACTTCCTCATAATTTTTATTTTTTTCTGTTTTTCTCTTTTTATCTTTCCCTCCGATAATGTAAAATAACAAACAGTAAAATAATCTGTAATAAAACCCTCTTCTATAGGTATTGTAATTTCTCTTGAATGATAGGCTTCAACTTCAAACCATTGATTTGATATTGAAACTTCGTTGCTGTTATTGTTTGTTATTTTGGATATTTTTATTTTCCCAGATAGACTACCAGAATTGAAATATATTAATTCTATCTGCTGCGTTTTTTCTAATATTAAACGTTTTAAATCTTTAGTAGTTAGTTTTATATTTGCCGAAGTAGTTAATGAATTTATAAACGCTGATATACTAATATGGATTGCAATAATTGATAGTAAAATTTTCATGGCATCAAAATTAAAATTGAATTTTGTATAAATTAATGTTATGCAAATGATTAAACTAATAATTATCAGGGTGAATAAAACTATTTTGAGAGATTTACTAATCATTTCACATGTCAATTTCTGTTTGATTTTATTGATATTCTATCTTATTATTTCAATCGGAATTTATTCACAAGCTAGTGTGATTTACTATTCAATCCATACAAGACTTTTATATAGCAGTAGATATTTGACAATATTTACTGTTTAATCAATACGATGTATTTCAAAGATGTAAAATCTGTCTGGTTAAGAAATGTTCGGTAGGACCATTAAACATAATTGATTTTGAAATTTGGTTAAATTTTAATTCAGATAAGAATATAAAAAATGGAGGAAATATACAGAGTTTATTCGTCCAGATTTTAAGCTCGATATGGGAGGCCTCCTCCCACAGGGCGTTGCACGTTGTGATCCCCTCATTGAAATCTGTTATAATTATTGAATTTTTTCGGAATTATGCAAGGAAAAAGTAACAAATTGTCAAAAAATGTTACCGGTCATGTTCCCCAAAACCGTAATCCTGTATTATTGGTGTCCATTCGCATTCATTCGCGGTTAACCGAACCGCTAATAAATGCCAATCCACGCGAATCCCTTGACAATCTCCCGCAATCTCTATATATTCAAAATCACGTTCACACGTTTCCACGTTCAAACGTTCCCACGTGCGCACGTTCCCACGTTCCCACGTTTCCACGTTCACACGTTCCAAGTAAATGGAGGTCCCATGAACCCGAAATTATCCCGCCGCGAATTCCTGAAATCCACTGCCGCTGTCGGGACGGCCGCTGCCCTGGGCTGTGCGCCCAAGGAAGGTCCGATCGAGGCGCGCAAGCCCAACATCATTTACATCATGGCCGATGACCTGGGCTATGGTGATTTGGGATGCTATGGCCAGCAGGTGATCATGACGCCACGGCTCGATGCCATGGCGCTGGAGGGATTGCGCTTCACCCAGTGCTATGCCGGATCCACCGTATGTGCCCCGTCGCGCAGTGTGCTGATGACGGGACAGCATACCGGACATACTACGGTGCGCGGCAATTTCGGCGTCGGCGGCGTCAAGGGACTGGGCGGCGGTGATGGCCGCGTGCCTCTGGCCGCAGAGGATGTGACCGTGGCCGAGGTGCTGAAAAAAGCCGGATATGTCACAGGCATGACGGGCAAGTGGGGACTGGGTGAACCCGAGACCACCGGCCATCCCAACAGACAGGGATTCGACGAGTTTCTGGGCTATCTCAATCAGCGCCGCGCCCATACCTATTATCCTGATTACATCTGGCACAACCGCGAAAAGGTGGTTTTGGAAGGCAACCAGGGCGATCAAAAAAAAGACTATGTGCATGACCGCTTTACCAACTTTGCCCTGGATTTTGTGAAACGCCACAAGGACGAGACCTTTTTTCTCTATCTGCCCTATACCATCCCGCATGCCCGGTACGAGATTCCGGATTATGGTCCCTATAAAGACAAACCCTGGACCGACGATGAAAAGACCCATGCCGCCATGATCACGCGCATGGATGGGGATATCGGACGGCTTTTCGATCTGCTCAAAGAGCTGGGACTCGATAACGAAACGCTGATCTTTTTCTGTTCCGACAATGGCGCGGCCGAGCGGTGGGAGGGACGGTTCGACAGCAGTGGTCCCTTGCGCGGCCGCAAGCGCGACCTGTACGAGGGCGGCATCCGTACGCCCATGATCGTGCGCTGGCCCGGTAAGGTGCCGGCCAATGCCACGAGCGAACAGGTGTGGATGTTCCAGGATGTGCTGCCCACCCTGGCCGATGTGGCCGGCGCTGCACCACCGGAGAATATCGACGGCGTCAGCGTGCTGGATACGCTGCTGGGACGCGA
>WJKO01000384.1 GCA_014729055.1 Promethearchaeota archaeon
CGATGAAAGAGTGTTTATTTATAATTTCATTACGAAATATTCTCAAATTCTCAAATTCACTATTTAGGAGTAATTTATGTGAAAAAACAATTAAGATTATTTAATCAAGATATTACACATACTAATCAATTTAATAAACAAACCGTCTCAAATCGGGAATATTATGATAAGATGAAGGAATATAATGGACAAAAGTATTCTGGTATGCAAATAGGCAGTTCACATAAATGGCATTATAATGATGGTGTTTGGATCGAGAAAAAAATTACACCTGATCAATGGGAGATTAATTTTAAATGCAATAAATTACGCTTTCATCAAGCTCCGGTTAACTCTGGTGCTAAAGTAAAGACTAAATATCATTGGTATATAATAGCGGATCAAAAAGCGCAAAAATTAAACAGTAATACTTATGAGACTATTATGAATGGAATAAAATTTAAAATAGGACATAAACGCCCGTCATGGAAAAAATGGAGTTATCATTATCCTCAACAAAAATCTTACAGAGAAAAAATAATAGAAATACTTGAAAATATATTAAATAATTTAAAGAACAATAGATAACGATAAAATTCCGTTAAAATGTTTCGTTAAAATGTTCGGTTAATCAAGAAAATGCTTCCAGTAATCAGGGACCCACACTGCTTTTCCCGTATAAGAGCTTTCTTTAAATGCTTGTGTTGCGGCAAATGATTTAAAACCCTCACAAAAATTTGTTTGAGGTTGTTTTTCGCCGCCACTATCAATTCCTTTACTCATCTGTTCTAATATAACAAGTTGCCCATTCATACCAGAGTCCAATCCTTCAACATCATGTCGTGGTAAATATCCGTCCTCTTCAACTTTTCGTGAATCTATTGGGTCGGTACAAAGGAAAGTTTCAACGCCCCACATTGAAACTTTCGCTCTTCCCTTGGTAAATGCATATTCTTGTTTTGAGTTTGTGGGACCTTTTCTGCCCCAATCTCCAATGAACCGTACCCAAACCCATTTGTGTCTATCGTGAAAATCCTCTGGTTTGGCAAGCCCCATATTTGCCATTGAAGTTGTGCTGCCGTACCATCCATCCCCTTTTCCTTTCATGATAAAGTTAGTTGCTTGAATTTGCGTGAATTCCATACCTGTAATATATCTGAGAGTATCGAGAGTATGAGCTCCAACGTCATCCAAATAAATATCTTCTAAAAATCGCCGCCATCCCCATCTTTTTTCACCTCTATATCCGTAATCCTCCCAGTCAATAAATGCTAATTCACCAATATCTGTATCTGGACCTGTACACTCGTCCATAAAACACTTCATTGTCCATGAACTATTGAAATAACGATATTGAGTGCCCATTGCGGTACACAATTCAGGATGATCTAAGGCTGCTTGTACCATTTGTTTTCCTTGAACTAAATTACCTGCCATATTCTTTTCGCATATAACATTAATACCTAAGTCCATAATCTCTTGCACTATACCATGATGTGCGTAATTTGGTGTTGCATTGACCGCAAGATCGGGTTTTTCGGCGAATTGAACAAATTCCTCTATACTGGTAAAACCCATATCTTCGTCAATTTCATGGTCGGTGACAATCTCCAAGTTTGCAAGCATTTCGGTATTTGTATCAACAATTCCAATAACTTCAAAATTGTCGTGCATTTTAATCGTTTTATGCCATGTCCTACCTTGCGTCCCATATCCAACAATTACCACGGACTTTTTATTTTTTGCCATATTGATCAAACTGTCATCTATTCTTAATTGATTTTAGTAAATTTTAGTTTCTTTGTTTAAGTATTTCATCTATTTTCTTTTTAATAAATGGGAATTTGCATTTTTCTTATATATTTTCTTATTTAATTGCTACTTTCCCAGAATATGTGAAGGAATTTTCAATGCTCTCTATCAAAGATAAGTATAACATTAAAAAGTTCATTTAATTAATAAATTCATTGTATGTGGTTTGACTTCTTATTGGCACATCATTTGATCCCTGATTTATTTGTAAGAATCGGTTTGTGGCTTCACTTCTTAAGAAGACGTCTTCATGATCCAATTAATGTGGAAAAACGCTCTAAATATATGAACGAATATTTGAAAATAATGAAAAATCAACCAATAGCGTTAAGTACCGAAAGAGCTAATGAACAACATTATGAAGTTCCGACCGAATTTTTTAAAATCGTTTTAGGTGCGCGGAAAAAATACAGTTGCTGCTGGTATCCTAAAGCCAATCTTAACTATTTATTTAATAAACGCAGGCTTGTTAGAGATTTGGATAATGCAGAAAGCAAAATGTTCGAAATTACTGCAAAAAGAGCATTAATTAAGAACGGGGAATCGATTTTAGATTTAGGTTGCGGATGGGGATCATTTACACTTTACGTGGCTGAGAAATTTCCTGATTGTTCGATAACGGCTATATCGAATTCAAAAACTCAGAAGAAATATATTGAAGGAATAGCAAAAAGTATGAGATACCAAAATATCAAAGTAATTACTGCGAATATATCAGATTTCTCGGTAGATGAATTTCTTAAAAGAAATGATCGCAAAGAGAAATTTGATAGAATTATCTCAATTGAAATGTTTGAACATATGCGGAATTATGAAATGTTGATGGCAAAATTATCAAAAATCTTGAAGCCAAATGGAACATTATTTATTCATATTTTTGCAAGATCTGGATTGCCATACTTAATGAGTGTAAAAAAGACCAGCGGATTTATATCAAAATATTTCTTTACAGGTGGAATGATGCCAAGTGAGGACTTAATTCTCTATTTTCAAGAGCATTTTAAGATTGCACAAAAGTGGCATATAAACGGATTGCATTATTATCGGACCTTGATGGCATGGTTAAAGAAGTTGCGGATGAATAGAAAAGCCATAAAGCGTATATTTGATCGTGCTTACGGGGAAGGAAGCGGAACGAAATGGTATAATTATTGGAAAATATTTTTTATTTCATGTGGGGAAATGTTCAGACATGCGTTTGGGAACCGTTGGTTTGTTGTACATTATTTATTAAAAAAAATTAAATAACTTTTTGTTGAATAACCAAATAGTAGAATTTATTATTTATGACGGGTGCAAATTCATGAAAATTTTTATGACGGGTGCAAGCGGCTTTATTGGGAAACGAATAGTGAACCTCTTACTTTCAAAGGGTCATGAACTCGTCTGTTTAGTGCATGAAACCTCGATAGATAACCCGAAAGTCACTTCTGTGAAAGGAGACATTCGCAAAAAAAATTCGATGAAAACCATGAAGGGTTGTGATGCAGTTATTGCAAATGCAGCAATATACGAATTCGGACCGGTTAAATCCGTTAAAAACATTATGTATGACGTCAACGTTACGGGTACGAAAAATACACTTGATCTCGCTCTCGAATACGGCATTCCAAAAATCGTCTATGTGTCATCTATCGTTGTTTTTGGAGATACCGAATTTACAGATTGCGCTACTGAATCAGACATACCGAAAAACTCCGATCCATGGCCGAGACCTTGCCATTCGCTCTATGCAGAAACCAAACGAGAAGCTCATATATATGCTCAAAAACTCATTGAAGAGAAAAATGCCCCTATTACGATTGCGTTACCGAGTGTCGTTTATGGAGAAGATGATCATTCTGCTGTTGGCGCTTTTCTCGAAGATTTAGTTCAAGGCGATCTCATTGGAAAAATGGGTACAAAAATTAAGTGCAATTTTAATTATGTTGATGATGTAGCTGAGGGAATTGTGTTATGTCTTGAGAAAGGAAAAAATGAAAATTATATAATTGGAGGTTCCCGAGAAAATAACGTGAATCCAATGAAGCCATTAGAGCTGGCCGCAGACATCGGAGGATATCCGATGCCAAGTCGAACACTTCCTATGGGTATGGTGAAATTCGTTGAAAAAATTTACAGAATCAAAGGGGCACTTACAAGAAAACATCAGCTGATAAATAAAGAATCAATTGATAGTATGATCTACAATAACATTGTATCAAATGAGAAAGCAGTTAAGGAGCTTGGATATTCAGCGAGACCATTGGATGAGGGAATAAAAAGAACCATAGAATGGTATGGCGAGCACTATGGCGACAATGTTAATCGGAAATAAAACAATATGTTCTCCAGCTGACGAATTTTTCGTCAAACTTGATCATTTAAAAATAACCAAATGTAATGAAAAATTATTGCATATTTTATGTAAGAATTTTCAAGATGTCTTCTGATAGATTTACTAAACCATGTATTGATTTTTTAATTTCATCTATCTTTTTGTGAGTTGCGTCTTCTACCGGCATACTTAGGATTGTCCTTTCACCAGAAACAGCTACATGAATTTCGTCTTTTATTCCGCCAATATAGAACGGTGGCTCGCTAAATTTACTACTTAAAAAGTCATATACATCATAGAATCTCTTTTCTATTTCACGTTTTCCTTTCTTTCCTATATATTCGTCAACATCTTCTCTTGTATCTAATTTTGGCCATCCGGGACTGTACTGGTAGAATTCTCCCCTACTCTTAATCTGAAAAACTTTATTGTTTGGGATGTGAAAAATATAATAATTTCCTCTAAAAAACATACGACTTGTATTAAAACGGTTAAGAATTACGGCAATATCGTAGATGTCTACTAAATGAATAATTCTATCTTCAACTTTCTTACCTTTATCAACATTTTCCGAAGATGCGGATTCAGCTTTTTGCACATTGCCATATGAAATTTTAAACATAATAGAAATTGAGATTTGCTCAGGCGGGATCAGAGCAGCTTTTTTTAATTTCTCTTCATCTCTCGGGGATCGTTGAAATTCAAGACTTAAATTGTTATTTGAATTTACATGATCAATTATCTTTGGATATAGGTATTCGAATAATAATTTATCGCTAGAAAATTTTGAAATAATGATTAGATATAGAGAAAAAGATGTAATAAGAAGAATCAGCATCAGATAAAAAAGCCAACGATAGATGAAAGATATATTTCTAAATATGGCAAATAAGACGGTTAATAGTGCTGAAATTACAGTAGATACAATTAATAGTTCTGAATAGTTTTTCTGTAGTGCGTTGGTTTTTTGCTTATATTCGGCAAGAATTTGATCAAAATCACTCATATCGTTATCTCCATTTTTAAATGGATTAATTTGAATATAAAAAATATTTGCAAAAATATATGAAAATACATCGTAAAAAAATTAACATATTGCAACTAGGGATATACTAATTTATCCTAACGCCCCCTAACGGGCATAGCAATTCAACCGAAAATACGGCGTTATTTTGACGGAACGTCAAAAAAAATTAAATAATTTTAAATGTTTTAGTTATTTTTATCGATATTCTTGCGTGATTTTGCATCAGCAGCTCTTTTCATATCCAGTAGTTCTTTTATCTGTTGCTGAGCTTTTTTGCTTGGAATGCTGAATTTTCCATGAATTTCCTTTTTCTTTCCGATTTTAATTCCTTTTTTCACGATCTTATATAAGAATTTGAATATAGGTTTGGAGGGACCACTTAATGCCGTCGCTTTATAGAATATAAAAAGATCATAATCAGACCACCAACCTAGTCTTCCGGTCAATATGATATAAAACACTGCCCCAAGAAAAAGTACCAAGATAAGAACGCTCATAATAACCGCGATTTGAACGCCTACAAGACCTGCCAATGGTTCAAATCCCGTGTAATAAAAAAGATAGCTGATGAATAACATGGGTAATGTTGAGATAAATGGAATTGCGATGCTAGAAACCCAGTATATCTTGACTTTCATTATCTTGATCTTGATGTATGCATACGCGAGAAGAGTCTTGATTAAGACTGAAACCCGAGTCTTCAATCCAACGAGGAAAACAATGCCACCAACCCCCATGTCTTGTATATTAAACACAAAGAACCATAACCAAACAAAGAATACTTCAATCACCTCTTCAAACAATCTTAACATGGTAAATTGTATAATGAAGTTGGCTCCGTTGTAAATATAATCGACTAGCTGCTTGAAAGGATCTAGCATTCTTACAATTAAAAGTGGTATGAAGAAGATCAACGCTTCTGAGTAATATTGCAACCTTGGATCACTCAAGATAAACGTTTTTAAAAATGGAAATGCAGCGACAAGCCCCATGCCTAAAAGCATGAAGAAGAAATATCTCCATTTCACGTTCATCGAAACATACCATTCCGCAAGCTCCTTTTTTCCGTTGGAATAAGATTCTGCAATCGCGGTTGTCAATGAGAAACTACCAAATGTGCCTGCGACACCGACTATCCCACTCATAAGCCCACATAAAGATAGCCATGATGCAAAAGCAGAAACTTCTGCAGAATACCACCTAATGATTATGGTTGCAGTAAATGCATCCAAGATGGGGAAAAGCGAAGTCTGAATTCCGTAGCTGAGCGAGGTCTTAATAACATCATTCCCGACTTTAGTTCCAACAACATCGCCTATATCATATCCCATAGGTTTTAAAATGTCATTCAACACCTTTGCAGCTATAACGCTGATAAATACGTTATCTATATAGCCCCCAACTGCCCCTCCAATAGCCATTCCTAATATGATTCCCATTTCAGGGTGAGTAACGCCATACCATCTTCCTAACAAGATAAACGCAATGTTTGTGATTTGCTGAAAAACGTCATTTTGAATAAATCGTAATAAATTGGTTTTGTTGTAATGCTGTAGACCGCCGATAATGCTATGGAAAACACCTAACATCCCAGGATATTGTTTACTTACATTGAACAACAAAAGCCATGTAAGATATGCAAATTGTTGGTTCACACTGATTCTAAAAATAACAATACTCACGACAGTAACTTGTAACATACCTGAGAAAAGTTGATACCAGATGTAAAATCTAACATATTCAAGCATCTTGCTGATATTCTTAACTCTATATTCCGCAATAAACCGTGAAATCCCATACGCTACACCTGCGTCAAAGATTCTATCGAAAAAGATAAACACGGACCCCGCTATCGAAGTATAGCCTTGTATTTCGGGATAAGGATAGAGCCATGCAGTAATAAAGCCTACAAATGCAATCGCCAATAACGCGGATACGATCTCTAATGTAAATTGCCACATTTCTTCCCCGACTGCTCGATGGAAACCTATCATTTTCCATCCCTTATATTCGGGGTAATCTGTTTCGAGATCATACTGCTTAATTTCGGGATTATCCTCTTTTAGATCATCAAAGGCACCTTTTACTTGATCTCGAATTCCCATGACATTATTTGTTTCACGTTCATAATAAAAATTTGTTTGCGTTTGACCAGAATGGGTTTTTTATGCCAAATAAATTAATCGAATGAGGATTTTCCGCTTATCCTATCTATACTGACTTTTATCACTTCAATTGCGCTGACTATTCGTTTATTAAATTCCCAATTTCCGAGATCTGAGTATTTTGACATCAATAATTGTAGTTTACTACATTTCTCATTATAATCTGAAATAAATTCACAAGTTCCAAATACAATCACGCTTTTATATTGCATTGAAAAAGCGCAAGGTCTTGAATCCGGTATTATTTTGGTCTCAACATCAACCTCTACACAGATTTTACCATTCTTTTTGATTAATTCTATTTTTTTTCCCTCTTTCGACGAATGAAAATATAAAGCATTGCCGTCATAGCCATAAATTAGAGGAACGATATAAGGATAGTCAGCATTATTGATTGCGATTCTGCAAACTAAAGCACAATTAAGAATTTCATCAATCTTACTACGATCTGTAATTTCTTTATCAGCGCGTCGCATGAAAATACTACGCCTCTAGAATTTAAAAAGATGTTTTCTAAAAATTTTTATCAAGAAAAAACTAAAAAATAATCATGGCATTCAAGATTGTGTATATAGGGGCTGGTTCGTTTCGATTTTCAATTGTGCTTTTTATGGATATATGTAGAGCGGTCGAACTCAGTCCATTAGAAGTATGGCTTGTCGATATTGATAAAGATTCTTTGGATATCATGACTCGTGCTTTTAAAAAGATGACGAAGAAAGCAAAGCGTCGTAATGGGATTGAAATTAAAGTATATTCTACCACAGACCGTAAGGAAGCATTGGAAAACGCCGATTTTGTATATAAATCTATATCCGTAGGAATACAAGCTGCAGAGTGGTTTGATATTTATGTTCCATATAAATTGGGAATTCCGCAAAATACTGGGGATACGGTAGGACCAGGAGGACTATTTCGCGGATTACGGACTAATCGTGTCTGTGCAGAAATTGCTAAGGATATGAAGAAGTTATGTCCAAAAGCCCCTTTACTAAGTTACACTAATCCTCAATCTTCAATTGTAATGGCTGCGCGCACTGCTGCACCAGATATTCAGTTTATTGGACTCTGCCATGAATTGTTTGGAGGGATGGGGACTCTCAAAAAGTTCTTTAAGAAATATGCTAACATTAAAGTTAAAAATTGGGAAGAGTTCGATATTGAGTATAGTGGTGTTAACCATTTCACTTGGCTAACCAAAATTGGATTGAATGGTAAAGATCTCTATCCCATAATAAAGAAAAATGCACATAAAATGGTTCTTAAGAAATTCAAACATCGCGGATTCAACTTCTATTTGTGCGAAAAATACGGGTATTTTTCAATACCAGGGTCAAGGCATGTAGCGGAATTCTTGCCAGATTATTATAATTATTTTAATCATGAAATACAATGTCCCTATTGGAGTTTTCCAACAAT
This sequence comes from Promethearchaeota archaeon, assembly GCA_014729055.1. Taxonomy (GTDB): domain Archaea; phylum Asgardarchaeota; class Lokiarchaeia; order Sigyniarchaeales; family Promethearchaeaceae; genus WJKO01. The sequence continues at coordinate 8,720 of WJKO01000384.1, forward strand.
TCGTAACGTAAAGCAATTAGATACCATGCGATATTGGGCGTATAAAGCATATAAACTCGCCGCAAAGGGTTGGATTGTTCCCAAACCGAGAAACAGTGGTGAAAGGGCTATTGATATGACAATTGATTGGCATGAGAGCCTTTCAGGAAAAAACACCATCCAACATGTCGTCAATATTCCAAATAATGGCACGGTTCCAGAATTACCTGAAGATTGTATCGTTGAAGTGCCCGCAACATTTAAGAATGGAATTATAACACCCGCTAAAACTATCCATCTACCTAAAACTGTTGCAGATTTGGTTCGACCACATGCGGAACAGCATAGAATGACGGTAAATGCTGCGCTTGGAAATGACTTAGATCTGGTGGTAAAGGCGATGTTACATGACCCAATGGCAAATTGGATTGAGGATGACGACCGACTCGAATATCTCACAAAATTAATGCTCTTCTATGAGCAGAAATGGTTACCAGAAGAATGGCAAGAATGGATTCCATC
>WJKO01000385.1 GCA_014729055.1 Promethearchaeota archaeon
AGAAAATACGCGACGAACATGAACTTCCTTATAACAACAATACAATGATTAATTTAGTTGATAAATGCGTTAGTTCTGGATTATTAGTAGTAATTAATGGCAGCGAAAACAAGAACCAGAATCGCTATAAACTGACTGAAAACAAAGAACTAAATTGCCATTATTACGCAAAAAGAATATTAAAATAAAATTAGAAGAATATTTCGATATGTATAATTGAATAATTGGATATGAAATGGGTGATTGAACATGGAACGTTCTCAAATAAATAAATGGATTCAAGAAGCTAAAGATTTTTTTAATGAGTTTCAATGGAAATTGCCGCCTTTTGCATTTTGGTCGTTAGACAAATGGCAAAAAATCATGCAAGATGTTAAGTTAAGGGCTAAACACGCGATGATCATAGACAATGGGTTAGGCTGGGATGTTAGTGACTTCGGTAGTAACGATTTTGAGCATTCTGGATTACTACTATTTACTATGAGAAATGGTAATATCGGTTCTAATAAAGATTATGCAGAAAAAATCATGATACAAAGAGATGGACAAGTCACGCCATTCCATTATCATTGGACGAAAACAGAGGATATTATAAACCGAGGTGGCGGAAATTTAATGGTAGAAGTATATAATGCACATCCGAAAGATTCCCCAAATCCTAGTACTAAATGGCAAAATGGTAAATTTGCTGAAAACCCTGTTATATATACACATGATGGTATTAAGGATTCCGTACCCGCTGGTACCGTCATAAAATTAACACCTGGGGAGAGTATAACAATTCCTCCGAGACTGTATCATTCATTTTGGGGTGAAAAGGATGAAGGTTGGGTTTTGGTAGGAGAAGTATCAAAAGTAAATGATGATAATACTGATAATCGCTTTTATCGCCAATTACCGCGTTTTAATGATATAGAGAATGACGAAAAACCAGTTCATGTACTCTTAAATGAATATGATCAGGTACTTGATTTTGATTTTTAAAAAATAGAAAGAATAATTTTGAAAGAAAAAAATAAATTATTTATTTGTTTTTTCGACGATTTATCGATGCTAGTTCTGGATTCGTTGTAGGATCGGTACATACTGGTTTTGGCTTCCATCCGACAGATTTAATCATCTCTAAAACTTCATTTTTAAGATTCGGTGGTATATCTCCTTCAACCCGTACATATTTAGCCAGCTCTTTCGCAGCAGGCATTGCTCCAAGATATTTCTTTGATATATCTATCCAGTGAGCAAGCTTAATTGAACGACCTTTAACTCCATCTGCTTGCCTTAAACATAGTTTAGCCATTAGCACCATACATTCATTCAGATCTTCGGCAGTCACTAATAGGTGCTCAGGACATGGAGCTTCGTCAATCATTTTACCCGTTCGCCCATCTACTGATTTCCACTGTTCTTTTTGGTCAGTTCTTCCGATATACATTCTTCTGTATTCTGCTGAATGGGGTCCGACAACCACAGGTATTGCTAATCCATTGACGTGCGATGCAATTGATGCTGCCTTTTGAGACATAGCACCCCATGCTAAACCAACTGCTCCTACTCTGCTTAATGAATAATCAGCAATTTCTTCAAAATTACCACGTAACGGACGTCTGGCAAATATATTTGCTACTTTGCATACTGCTCCAGTGATATGAGGGTTTGAAACACAAGATCCAATGTTAACTAAACCACCACGTTCAAACGCTCCAACATATTCCTCATAAAGAGATGTTCCGTTCTCGGTCTTATATCGAGCAATATCCATCGCACCACATCCAGTAGCTAATACGATATATCCTCTCTGTACGAATTCTTCCGCTATCAAAGCAACTTCATTGTCTTTTGAATGATAATTTGCGCATCCAACAATTGCAACAACACCAGGAATCTCCCCCATTACTATTGGAGCTCCCACATCTCTAATCTCTGTATCTCGGACGGGACCTCTACCAGCTCTCATCATAAATTTCTCAGATGCGATTCTTTCTTTGTCAGCAAAGATGATTTGATCAAATGGTGATAAACCATGCGAAATACAATCATCCTCACAACGACCGCACGATAGACATTCTTCAGCCCAAGGCGCAATCTTCTCATATTCGCCATTTTTCGCCCAATGCATAATCTGAGTTGTGGGTATATCATTCGGACAATTTCTCTGGCAGTTTCCACATTCTGTACACTCTTGTGCAATCGCCATCATTTCTTCTTTTGTTTTCAAGAATTTCATTTTTCTCCGTTTATCTCGAACTTTCAATGCTACCTCGACAGCAACGATACCAGCTTTTTCGTGGTCTAATAATAATACACCAGGTTCCTTATACGACGCTAGGTCCTCAACGATTTCCTCAATTGGATCATCAGAACGTTCTTCCAATCCAAACATACACTTATCATTGCTAGCAATGAACGGCGCCTTGATTTTTTGGGCTTCTTCAAAGCATTTAAGATTTATACATTGCTCGTCTACCATTACAACATCAGGCACACCAGTTCGGATATAGTTCAATTGTTTTGAGATTGACCCAACAACTTTTGCCGCATCATAGTATCTTGTTAAATCGATTGCAGTACAACAAATAGCACCAACATCGACTTTATCCTCGATTCCCTTCTTTCTCATATAATCTACAAGTTCAATCCCGGGAGCTACATTGTGACCGATCATAAGGATATTTGCTTTATCTCTATCTATTGTCCCCATTCCAACTTCAACTAATGGAGCATCTGTATCTCCTTTTGGAAAACCATAACCTGAAATCTGAACGGCATCAGAGATTTCCATTCCAACACCATCCGCTAAACCTGCTGCAAAGGATTTTACTTCATAATCCAGATACGAACCTTCTTGACCCGTGTGTGCAGCTGCTAATACGTGGGTAATTTGATGTTGTGCCCAAGCCATAGCCTCTTTTAGATCACTTATTTTTAATGGTTTAATTCCTGTTAACATTCGAGTTATTGGCATTTCTACTTCTACTTCATCACCAAAATCAATTGGAACGTCACCATATTTTTCTAATAAGTAATGCATAAGATGGTCTCCATGGGCAGAGTGGCAAGATGCACCAATACAGCACGCTGCTGATACGATTTTACCGACCGAACCATCGAGATTAATACCACAAGCACCACGGCGATTATTGGCAAGATTACACTTTCCAAATGTACATAGTTCACAAATATCATTTACCGGCATATAGAATGGAGGATACCTTTTCATCAACCTCATAAACCAATCTCTTAAATCGGCAATACAAGGCTTTGGAGTTGGTCCCATTGGTTCCCATTCTGTGTCGTCACCAGAAACTAATTTTCCAATGGTCATTTCGAAACCTTTAATTTTCCCAAAACGACCAGAATACTTTTCTACTTTTATTTTGGCACTTTGATCCAAAATTTTCACCATATTCTACTTTTTTATCCGTGAATCATAAGATTACATGAATTATTTAAACTAATCGTTAATATTAATAAGTAATTCAGCCAAATTCACGTTATTTTATTAGTATTATTCTTTTATACTAACACTATTTTATACAATTCTCGAATTATTTTAAAAAATATACCTTTTGTTTTTATTGAAATTCGTGAATTTTTTAATTATCGAAGTTTTTAATCAAAATGCGATAATTTCGTGATCATTCTTGATCAGTGAATGAGATTGTTTTAATTCTTAAGATTTTAATAATTCGAGAGCGAATCTATATACGATAAAATAAATTTTCTAAGAAATTAACTAATGAAATTAGTGATATAAAATGGGTAATAGAGCGTTAGTAACGGGCGCATTAGGACATACTGGTTCTTTTTTGGTCAATTTATTGGCTGATGAGGATTGGAATGTTGTTGCAACCGATCTTAAAAGTGCTAAACGAAAACAACTAATGAAGAAAGAAACCGTTTTCAGTTCTGACTTCAAATATATGGATATCGAACGAGATAATGTGCAATTTATAGCTGCGGATTTAACTGATAAGGAATCCCTAAAAAAATTGTTTACTGATAAGATAAAGGATTATGATGTAATTTTTCATCCAGCGAGCTTGTATGATTATTTTGCACCGCTTGACTTGTTAAGAAGAATAAATGTTGACGGTTTAAGGAATTTTTTGGATGTTATTTTGGAGACTTATGGTGAAAAAATCCCACGATTTCTTCATTGGAGTACATGCGGAGTCTATGGAGAACCAGAATATAAACACAATTCCGAGGGATTTCCAATAGTTGCGGATGAGACTGCAGATTATAATCCTCCGAACAACTATTCCATATCTAAGATGGAGCAAGAATTGTTAATTAAGGAATTCGCTAAAAAGCATAAGTTTCCATATACTATAATTCGCCCCGCCCCTATATATGGACCTTATCAGACTTATGGAGCCTTTCATATATTCTATATGTTACATAAAATGGGTCATATGGTAATTCCTATGATATTTCCAAAAAAACATCAATTAATAATGCCTTGTATTCATGTTGAAGACTTAGTGCGAGCCGCATATTTTCTTTGGGATAAGGAAGAGGCAATACATGAGGTATATAATGTCGTAGGAGATAATACTATGCAGAGTGAGTGGATGGAATACGTTTGCCAAGAATTGGGTATGCAATATACCCATATACCAGTCTGGTGGCCATTATACAAGTTGGCAGCTAAAATAGCGTTTAAATGGGCGGCTGGTGAAGAGAAAAAGGCACGTAAATACGGAATACGACCAAAATTTGACTTACCAATGGCGGGTTATATTCTTCATCAATACTTTTTCAGCAATCAAAAAATAAAAGACATGGGTTTTAAATTCAAGTTTGGAGATCCATTTAAAGGAGCAAGACAAACAATTCGCTGGTATATTGATGCGGGTTGGTTTGAAGAGGAAGAATGGCACTTAGTAGGGGATGAATGGTTACCCGATAGTCAGAAAAATAAAAAGGAGGGGAATCAGTAATGGGATTTATTGAATCTTATATAATTATATTTTTCTTGGGATTTTCTTGCCACTTTTTTGTGAAAAACAAAAGACCAGCAAATAAAGAATTAGTTGCTTGGTGGTCGGCATTATCAATCTTGATTCCGCTTTTGATTGATGTCTTAATCTATGTCGGAGCTTTTAATTGGCTATGGAATGCGCTATCAAATGCGATCCCTTGGTACTCTGTCGAAAATGGTAAAGATTTTATGTTTAATATCTTCCTTGGATTCCGCATTGGTAATATACCAACCGATTCGAGTGGATTAAATGCTATTGCTACTGTATTTTTCTTGTCCTATACAGCATGGTTTGTATTCGCAAAAGATGGCAGTAGAATGCTATACGGACAGAAAGCTTATCAAGAGGGTTATTGGTGGGCATTATCTCCTATTAGGAAACCAAAAGATTGGAAAGAAGAAGCCAATAAGAAAATCAGAAAATCAGAAAAATAACTATAGACAACTATTTTTTTTTTAAGATCTTATGCTTTGTTTAAATCTTTGAGATATAATAACAAATTTAGTATGCCATTAGTGCTGATTTTTCTTCGTTTCGCTACTGTTGTAGGAGAATCATCTGTCTTTTTCAACCCGTCTAATACCTTATTAATCATTTCATTAATCGTACACAATTGTTTGAGATAGCTATATGCAATTATTGCTTCAGCAGAATCTGCAATATCGTGAGATTTTGCCCTATTTTTTGCATATTGTCTTAGATCCGCCTCTTTCATAGCAGTAGAGAGAACCGTAGCACTTACTTTTATTCCCGTCGGTTTATTTGTGTAGTATGTATAAGCGACTGAAAACACCATGTTTATTATCTCATCACCAAGTTTAGCTAATCCTTTATTTTTAGCCGCGGTATCGACACTTAATATATTATTCAAAATATCTAATTGGTCTTTATGATTCATAATTCCTCTTATGATTCTATATATATCTAAATCTTTTTGATTTTCTTCATTTATAGATATAAGTATGTGTCGAATGATGGCATTCTTTGGAAAAAATATGAATTCAATTCCTAGTGAATATCTGACAAAATTTGTTCAAATGTGCCATTATGGAAATTGGAAACGCGGCGACTTTACAGGTCATCATGCTATGGGATTTGGTGTAGCATGGCTCGATCAGGATACGAGAATACATGTAAAGCGTTCTATCATGCCAATTTGGAAAACTAAATGGGAAGATTTGTTAAAAATTAGAAGTCGATGTATTGTTCTTCACGCACGGAAATGCCCTCCTCAATCTATAAAATTCCAGGATGTACATCCTATAACGATAGACAAGAAGACATTTATGTTTCATAATGGTACAATCGATAAGAAATCGTTTCCCAACCTGAGAGATCCATATTTAAATAAAATAAGCAAAACAACATCTATGGATACACGAAAATATTTAGCGACATATCTTGATTTAATGAATCAACCATCATTTGCGGGAAACATCCCCAAAATATTCTCAAATTTAAATAAAGATATTACTTTGAAATCTTCAGCAAATTCATTTATACTAAATAGAAATAAGCTTCTAATTGTTGAATTAATGAGACAGCACTCTGTCTTTAAAACCCTTAAATACATACTAAACATAAAAAAAATGGATACCAAGAATTATTGCATCTCAGTGGCGCCATTTGACGATGATTTTATGCCTATTCCAAATAAAACGACATTAGAATATGATTTTGATTCGGAAAAATTGAAGATCTCAAAAATACATTAAATATAAACCACCAAGAATAATTAGCGATAATTGAAACAAGTTTTTATTTTGTTAGAATGTTTTATCAATTTA
>WJKO01000386.1 GCA_014729055.1 Promethearchaeota archaeon
GCTTTAATCAGACTACATTTTATTTACCTATGAAAACAATCCAAAAGAATGCTAAAATATATTTAGATACAATAGAGAATGACGACGTCAGAGGGGGTTTACAACCTTTTTCCATCGTAATTCTTCTACCTGAACAATTTCCCCAGGAAAGATTGGCAATTTTTGAAGATATTCTGCAGAAAATGTCCGCAGTCGTTTCAAATAAACAAAAAATTGATTTAAAGAAATATTATGAAGAGATAGTGGATTTATATTTAGAACAAGCATTTGAAGAGGATCTTGATCTCGAAATAGAAGATGGTTATTCTATCACTGCTGCCGTAAATGATTTTAACCATGGATTGGAACTCTATAAAAATAATAAATATAATTCAGCATATCGCCCGTTAAAAAAAGCAATGATTAAATTTGAGGAGGAGGACCAGAAGAATCTAATAGCAGAAGCCTCTTTTTTATTAGGAACAATTCTGTTGAAGACAGGAAAATACGAAAACGCTGCAGAACAATATAGAAAACTAGTGAACGTCGCGACGGAAATAAATAAAGCACAATATATTGAGAAGGGCATGTTTATGGCAGGATTTTCTTATTACAAAGTGCAAAATTATGTAGAAGCACTCGAATTTCTGAATCAATTGAATGTTGAATCTTTGAAATATATCAGTCCTTTAAAATATCTTCTGATTACCAGTAAAGTCTATGAAAATTTGAAAATGCACAAGAAAGCAATAGAAAAATACGAACAAGCATTGAGAATTATCAGCAATATGCCTGATAACGATAATATTCGTAAACAAAGAGCACAAATATATTATGCATTAGGGATTCAAAATTTTAGAATAGCAATATCAAGTTTAAGGGCATTAGGAATCAAACATACTGATACAGTCGACGAATTCTTAATCCGTTCAATCAATTTTTTAAAAAAATCCGTCCAAGTATTCAAATCCATGGATGATTATGAATCATTAATTCCAACATATAGAATGATTGCAGAAATATATGGATTTAAGAATGAACACGATAATCAATTCCTGTATCTCTCTAATGCAAAAAACGCCGCAGAAAGATCTAACAATATTACAGCACAGCTAAAAGTTGTAGATTTAATTATCAAAATACTCAAAGACTCACGTAAATATGAAGAAATAATTCCACTAATCGATAATATGTTTGAAAAATTCTCAGCAAATGCCTTTGTTGATATGTTTTCAATAGCAAGACTCCATCAAAATAAAGGAGAAGCATACTTACAAAAAAATTCTCCACAAGAAGCGCTAGATGAATTTTTAATCACTTTAAATATTTATAAAAAGATTGACAGCCCCCTAATTAAACGGAAGTCAATCTTAGAAAAAATTATAGAAATTTATGAAAAACGCGGAGAAAAAGATCACATTGAGTATTATAACAAATTATTAAAACAAATTAAGGAAGAAATGGATAATCAGAAAATTGAATTAGAACATAGTGAACTATTATTTGGACCAGTAAAAGAAGTATGGATTATGGCTGAAAATGGACCCGAAATGTATAATTATGCTCCGGAAACTGAAGTTGATACAGATCTGCTTGGAGGATTCATGACTGCAATGCAAGCATTTAGTATGGAACTCCAACATGAAAGTTTGAATTCACTAGTGATCGGTCGTGATCGGTACGACATCGTAAACGAGGAAGATAAAAAATTCTTTATTTTAGGCAGAAGCTCAATTAAAACCCCAGACGATGTATCCAAAAGAATTCTCCGTAAAGTCTCCCAACTATTCTATGAAACCTATAAGACTCATTTGGACAATTACAATGGAGACGTAACCCCATTTAGAAACTTCACAGAGATAATTAATAAAAAAGATTTCACATTTGCATAAAAAATATGAAAGAAATTAGTCTAAAGTTTGCACATATTTGTTTAGAAAGCCGCTTAAAGAGCGCTCTGGTAATTTAAATTCTTTGAATCTTTTTTCAATTTCTTCTGCACTCACTTTGACATTAACAGCTCTATTGGGTATATCAATCTGGATAATATCGCCCTCCTTAAGAATTGCTATTGGTCCTTTGTCCCAAGCTTCGGGTTCTATATGTCCAATGCATGGACCACGCGTTCCACCAGAGAAACGCCCGTCGGTTAATAACGCAACAGATTCTATCAAGCCCATTCCTGCAACTGCACTTGTTGGGGAGAGCATTTCTGGCATACCTGGTGCTCCTTTTGGTCCCATAAATCTGATCACTATTATATCTCCTTCTTTAATATTATTGGGTGTTAATATTGCTTTCATTGCTTCTTTTTCACTGTTATAGATCCTTGCTGGTCCTTCATGACACATCATTTTTTCAGATACAGCCGCAACCTTAACAACTGACCCAGATGGTGCAATATTTCCCTTAAGGATTGCTAGTCCACCTTGTTTTGAATACGCATCACTGATCGTCCTAATTACATTATTATTTAATACCGCGGCACCTTCTGCAATTTCTCCGATTGTTTTAAGATTAACCGTCTGTTCATCAGTATTAAGAAGATTGATCGTATTTAGTCTGTTTAATATAGCAGGTATCCCGCCTGCTTTATATAAATCGACCATTTCATCAGCACCAGAGGGACTAATGTGGGTTAAATTAGGTGTTTTACGAGAAATTTCGTCGAATTTTTCTAACGGTAATGAAATATCGAATTCACTAGCAATCGCGGGTAAATGTAACACAGTATTAGTAGATCCTCCAATACACATATCAACGGTAATTGCATTCTCAAAACTCTTTTCAGATACAAAATTCCGCGGTTTTAAATCTTTTCTGACTAATTCTACCGCTCGTTTTCCCGTATTATATGCCAATTCAATTTTATCTAAATCAATAGCCGGCATTGCTGCACAATTTTCCAATGATAAGCCCAAAGTTTCAGTCATGCAAGCCATAGAATTAGCTGTAAATAAACCTGCGCAAGATCCCGCACCAGGACAACATGTTTTTTCAATTTTCTCAACTTCATCTTCTGAAATCTTATTTACTTTTGCTTGTCCAATTGCCTCAAAGCAAGTGATTAAATCAGTGGATTGTCCATTCGTATTTCCTGGCATCATAGGGCCGCCCGTTATTATTAACGCTGGTAGATTGATGCGTCCACAAGCCATTAACATTCCTGGAGTTATTTTATCACAATTCGTAACACCAACCCATCCATCAAAAGAATGAGCGCCAACCATCAATTCGATATTATCTGCAATATGATCTCTCGAGGGTAGGGAATAATTCATTCCCTCTCCTTTTCCCATAGCAATCCCATCACATATACCCGGCACACCCCAAACAAAGGGAACGCCTCCCGCATCTCGAATACCATCCATTACTCTTTCAGCAATTTGGTTAAGATGTATATGTCCGGGTATAATATTATTAAATGAATTGGCAACCCCAATCCAAGGTTTATCTCCAAAGTCTTCGTCTTTCAGCCCAGTTGCCCGCAATAATGACCGATGTGGGCTAGTTTCTAATCCCTTTTTTATTCTATCGGAACGCATAATTATCCCTATATATGAATTGATATATTTTGAATTGATTTATTTTGGTTTTTCAAACAATTTACGGAGCTTATCTCCTATTGTTTGCAACAGATTACTGCCCTCTTCCTTCCTCATTTTATTCAGTTTGTTCATTCCAGAATCTGCTTCATCCATCCATTCCTTTGCAAAGACGCCGGTTTCAATATCTTTCAGCATCTCGCGCATCACTGGTTTTATCTTTTCCCGATCAATCACCTTTTTACCACGTGTCCGTCCTCCATATTCTGCTGTATTTGACACCTTCTGATACATTAATTCAATACCGCCCTCGTAAATAAGATCAGTAATTAATTTTAATTCATGACTTGCCTCAAAATAAGCCATCTCGGGTGGATACCCAGCTTCGACCATTACTTCAAAAGAAGTCTGGATTAACTCAGAGACACCACCGCATAAAACTGATTGTTCACCGAACAAATCCGTGAACGTTTCCTTGTCAAATGGAGCTATATCGTCCCTGGTGCCTTCTAATGAATTTAAGTCAATAACACCCGCTTTTGTGAAGTGCATAGCTTTAGCCATACCAAGTGCTTTTTCTTTTGCCTTCCCAGTAGCATCTTGATGAACCGCCAGTAAAGCAGGTACTCCAAATCCCTCCAAATAAGTTTTATATTCCGATGGTCCCGGTGATTTTGGAGCTATCATTATTACATCTACTTCTTTTGGAGGAACAATCCGTTTGAAACTTATATTGAATCCATGAGAAAATCCTAATGTTTTTCCAGCAGATAATTTATCTCTTATTTTAGTATCATATACTGCTTTCTGATATTCATCTGGGATAAGAATATGAATGATATCAGCTTTTTCTGCAGCCTTATCAATTTCATATACATCAAATCCCTCTTCTTCTGCCATTTTCCATGAATTGCCATTTTTACGCGCACCTATAATAACATTCAAACCAGATTTCTTCATCATATTTGCTTGGGCACGACCCTGGCTACCATAACCGATGACGGCAATGATTAAATCTTTGACATCATCCATACTACTGTCGTTTTCTCTATAAATTTTCATTCCTTAACTCGACCTTTCTATATTTTATTTATCATATTTTATCTCGATTTTCTTCATATTTCCTATCTTTTAAAAAATTTAAAGAAATTTAATTTCAATTGAGAGTTATTGCAGATTTTCCTCGTGAAATCGCCATTAAACCCGATCTGACAATCTCTCTAATAGGCACAATATCTGAAATAACATCAATAAATGAATCAACCTTTCTAGGTCCTCCAACAACTTCAATAGTGATATATTTCTGAGATACATCAATCGCTTTTGCTCTATATAGATCAACAATACTCACGACTTCTTGTCTCTGTTCATGGCCTTTAATTATTACCTTAATTAGAGCACATTCACGTATCGTTGTATTCTGAAGACCTAAATGCTGTACTTTGATCACATCAACAAGTTTATTAAGCTGCTTTGTAATTTGCTCAATTGTATCAAGGTCGCCCTCAGCCCCGATTGTTATTCTACTTAATCCAGGACGTTCGCTGTGTCCAACTGTTATTGAGGCAATATTAAAACCACGTCTGGCAAACATGCCCGTTATCTTCATCATTACTCCAGGGCTATCATTTACAAGTAATCCTATTATAGAGAGATTAGGATAATTTGAATTTGACATTTATTTGTCCTCCTTCTTTTTTCCCCATTGGAATAGATAATCAACGTCATCTTCTTCCGCAATTTCACAACAATAATTTTTACATTCCATATCAGTTCTAGGCAAACGACCATACCAGTCGTAAATGGATTTTTCTTCACGTGTTCTACTTAGAAAAGAGTCAAGTGCTCCACCTGGTCTCAACATAGGTAATACGTTTGATTCGGGTTCTATTAATACCTCAATTACGACAGTCTCTTTACTTTTCTTGGCTCTTTCCAAAGCCGCCTTTACTTGTGATGGTTTTGACACCCTAATTCCCTCCAGACCATACGCGTCAGCCAGCTTAATAAAGTCTGGCCAATAATTTCGTTCACATTCTGGACCAACGCATGCAAGATCCGTTCCGGCATACCTTTTATCAAAGAACAACTCTTGCCATTGACGAACCATACCCAGATATTCATTATTCATTATTATTATATTGACTTTAATGTCAGCAGATTTGACCGTAGATAATTCGTGCAAATTCATTTGAAAGGAACCATCCCCAGCAACCAGCCAGACTTCTGCCTCGGGATTAGTTTCAGAAACTGCAACTGAAGCTCCTATTGCAGCATGAAATCCAAATCCCATCGTACCCAAACCCCCTGAAGAAATCCAAGTTCTGGGCTTTCTTATATTCAAATAGTGCGCAGCATACATCTGGTTTTGCCCAACCTCCGTTACAACTATATCATCGGGCTCTAATATATCGTTTAATTCATACATAACTTTCTCGGGTATCACAAGCCCATGTGGACCTGTATTAGTAACATTCGGAATTCCATCAGAATCTTTCAAATCCTTTATCCATTTATACCACCAAGATTTGATAATTCCACCGTTTTTCATTCTATCTTTCAGTTGATTTAAGAGTTCTTCTAATGCTGGTTTAAGATCAGAGACAATTGGCACATCGACTTGAACATTCTTTCCAATCTCGGCAGTATCTATATCAATATGGATAATTTTAGCATCCGATTGACCAGGAAATCTATTTAGATCCCCAGTAATTCTATCGCTAAATCTCGTACCTAAAGCCAATATGACATCAGCTTCACACATTGCAAAGTTTGCCCTCTTCCTACCATGCATTCCTAACATCCCCAACACATAAGGATGATCATCGCTAATTACTCCTTTTCCCATCATCGTATAAACCACGGGGATATTTAGTATACTTACTAATTCTTCTAATTCTTTGTGAGCATTAGCATGTGCAACTCCACCCCCAGCCAATATAACGGGGTATTGTGCATTCATCATATAGTCTAAAGCCCGGTTTATTTGTCTAGGAACGGCGCTAGACCACTCCTTTGGATTATAACCTGTAATATGAATATTTTCTGGAATGGGTTCTGCTAATGAGCAGTCGGCAACTTGTACATCCTTAGGTAAATCAATGAAGACAGGCCCAGGTCGGCCAGAGTTTGCAATGTGAATGGCCTCTTTGAATATTTTGCCCAAATTGTTTACATCCTTAACTTGATAATTTTGTTTTGTGATTGCCATAGTAGCACCTACAACATCGGCTTCTTGAAACGCATCATTTCCTATCAGCTTTGTAGGTACTTGGCCAGAGAATACCATTATAGGACTACTATCATAGTATGCATTAGCCAGCGCAGTCACCGTATTAGTTGCTCCAGGTCCGCTAGTAGTAACACAGAGCCCTAAATCACCTTTTACACGAGCATATCCTTCTGCTGCATGACCTGCCATCTGTTCATGCCTCATTAATACAACTCGGATATCTTTATCTTCATAAATCTCATCAAAGAAAGGCATAATTGCCCCTCCAGGATACCCAAATAAGGTTGTATATCCATATTCCTTCAATATTTTTTTAATAATTTCTGTACCTTTAATAATAGACCTCTCCTTTATGGAAATTAAAAATAAATTGATTTCTATATTAGAGAGTCAATTTATACTCTTATAATAAGAGGATTACACGTACAACTACAATAATAACTACCAAAAGAATACTTCGAGATCCTATCTTTGAATAGCTGTACAATTTAATTGACTCCGTAATTTATGAATAATTTTTTTTTATTGTAATTAAATTTTTGGATATATCTCTGATAAAAAATGAGTTACTTTAATAACTGAAAAATATCCTTCAGTCTGGTGTTCTTTCTATCTTTCAAATGTTTCTTGTAAGATTTCAAGACCCAATAACAACCAGGACAATAGGTCGTGTAAAAATCACCTTTAAAATCCTTCATTCTTTGTTCCGCAATCAGATCAATAACATCTGTTCTCCCAAAGTACCCAATCCCTCCACCACAACACCAATGTGGGACATCTAACACATTATAACCGCTTTTTTCCAAAATGTCGTCAACTTCTATTTCCTTACCCGCATAGCCTCGATTCATTAGTTGACATAAGTGTTGTACACTGACATCCCCTGATTTTTCAGTAGTGCTTGGTTCGAGATAATCTGCAACAAATAAAAACTGTATATCGGTTTTAGGATAATCTTTGGTAAACACATAATAGCATGCAGGACAGAGACAAATCACTTTTTTAAATCCTTTATCTCGCCACAATTGAATATTCTGCTCTTGAATTGATTTATACTGTTCCAATAACCCCGCAGCAAAAGCCGGATAACCACAACAAACTTCTTTATCCAAAACGGTGAAATCTACTTCTTTGGATAATAAATATTTTAACGCGTGTTCTGTATATCTCGGGAGTCTAATCGTGCAGAGACACCCCATGAAGAATAACGTATCACTTTCTTGGGGTATTCCCTCAGGAAATCTGACTCTCATCTCATTTGTTGGATAAGGAGTACCATATTCTTCAAAACAATTTTTTATATCCTCGAGACCAGGATAAGTAAGTCCTTGATTTATAAATTCATTTAAAAGAGTAGATCGCTCTTCAGATGTTCCACATTCATTACAATGAACACAATTAAAAAGCTTTTTCCAATCAGATTTTTTAAATTGTAGTTTATCCTTGTTTTTAATCATTTCTTCAATTTGATCATTTGTTAAGAAATCCTCGGGACATACTTCTTCACAAGGGTACTTTTTTCTGCCTTCTGGATACTTCATTTAGTAATTTATCCTCTCCAAAGCTTAATTATATTTTTGGTTATATTCTATAGAGAATTTTATTTTAAATTCGCTTTAATGTTGGAAAAAAATAAGAATAAAAAAAGTTGTGGTAATTTCACATTAAAGCGTACATTAAATTCACATTAAAGCAATTATTCGTCGTCATCATGGGAAATCAGAAGCCAGCTGTCATCAATTGATTCATAACTCTCATACGTGACGTTTCCATTCTTATCTTGCTTTGTAATTATCTGCAATCTGGGCGGAATATATCCACTTGCTATACTAAATATTTGATAGAGAAGCGATCTTTTAGGTTTATAGGGTGTGTTATACCAGAAGTATTTTCGGCTATTTTCGTTAGTTCGTTCCATCTCCTGCTTCAATAAAGCTTGTTCACCAGTTTCATATTTAATATGATCGAGAATGCCGCCAGTAAGGTTATTTAGACCATCGTTCTTTTCAACCCATTCACTCACGCGATTCCAAACTTCCATTTCATCATCGTTTGAAGCCTCTGGTTTAGCATTATTAACAACTTCTACTATTAATTTCCGATAAAAATCATCGGTTTTGAATTCTAAACCTTCCCAACCGAATCCATCAAAAAAGTAGTTTCCACCAACTATATTACCATACCATTGGCTTGGGATGCCTTTCGGGTTTTCTTTAAGACCATAATACTTTAAAACCTTTTTCGTTTCCTCTGGTAGACATGCAATCTCTGGAAAAAAGTCATACTTAATAGGAGGACTAATCACCAAGGTAGGTTTCCATTGGTTTCTACCCATAACAATCTCATGGACTGTTCCAACGCTATATATGTTAGTTGGAACAAATGCAATTAAAAAATCCGCAATATCAGTCATTCGCAAGTCAATATGCACAGTCTCCCAGAAGTCAGTCTCGAATCTAGCCCTGGTTTCAGGATTGGTCCAAAAATCTTTCTCATATTCAGATTTTGAGTGGATTACCCCTTCTTTTCCGTAATTTTCATGACCTTTAATAGAGGGTTTATTCCAAGGATCCAATACCGTAATATCTAATGCCTTCAATATTGGCGTCAAAATAGCGCGCCAACCTAAAAACTTCTCTATGACTCTAGAACCTACGAAATCCATAGGTCCGCTTAAATATACTCGGGTTCCTTCTAAAATATTTTTTATCATGGTCTACTTTCTCCTTTCATCTGTTTTATAATATTAACACCTGAACTGGCGCCGATTCTATTTGCGCCAGCCTTTATTATTTCTTTAGCATCTTTATAAGATCTAATACCGCCCGATGCTTTTACACCCAATTGCTGCCCAACCGTCTTTCTCATTAAGGTTACATGATCTACAGTAGCACCCGCTGTGCCAAAACCAGTACTTGTTTTAACAAAATCTGCCGATGCAGCCTTTGCAATTTCACATGCCTTCACGATTTCTTCATCTGTTAAGAAACATGTTTCTAAAATAACTTTTACGATTTTTGGATGTGACGCATCTATAACCGCTTCAATATCCTTTCTAACTTTCTCGAGATCGCCACTTTTCAAAGCACCTATGTTAATAACCATATCAATTTCGGTTGCACCCAATTCAATTGCTTTTTTTGCTTCTAAAGATTTTACTTCAGAAAGGGTTGCACCTAAAGGAAATCCAATTACCGTACAGATATGAACGTCATGAGTTCCTAAATATTCTTTCGCCGATTCTACGTAAGAAGGATTGATACACACAGCCCCAAATCCGTATTCTATGGCTTCATCGCATAATAATTTAATAGATTCTTCCGTTGCATCGGGTTTTAAATTAGTATGATCTATTATTTTTGCTAAATCTTGTGGATTGTTAATTTCCATCATACATCACTAGAATATATTTATTCAATCTAATAGATAAATTATAGATATAAACTATAGATAAATTATAGAAAAAATTATAGATAAATTTTTGAGGAAAATATAATGCTTGACATAATAGAAGCCATTTTTGGAGTTACGGGAATGTTTATTCTGAGTCGAAAGAAAGCAAATGTGTTCTGGGCGCAAACTGCGTTTACAATAGCTAATATCAGCGGGGTAATTTATTTTGGTTTTATAGACTTTAATCCATGGCTTCTTCTACAATTTAGTATCTATTTAGTTCTATCATCATTAGGCGTATATAATAATAGAAGCGATTTTAAGTCAAAAACATCTGTTACAGAAAACGAGCAATCTCGTGAAGAAAAAAAGGATTATTGAAAAGGCGAAAAGTTAGATACATATATAGGGTTTGTTGCTTTAAACTCAGCTTTTTTCGGTAATTCACATTTATTTAAAAAATCTATAACCAACGAATGTGCGTTTTTTAGGGCATTTTTAGTAATTCCGTCAACACCAAGGCAAGTAATAAACACATTTTTTGTTTTTCGGGTTACTTTAGTCTTTTTGGCATCTCGATAGGGAAATTGAGACAAGATCGTTCCATCTTCCGCAATAGTAATCACTTCATTACCTTTCATCTCCCGCTTCTTACCAC
>WJKO01000387.1 GCA_014729055.1 Promethearchaeota archaeon
AGGACAACCAGAAAAATCGTTCTGAAATCACCGAGCAAAAATTCATTAACATCATCATGCAGGACAAAAGGGAGCAAAACATGACAACATTTGATCAACGCGGTCAGCACGTCAACAATCAATATAATGCCGGTCAGGATATTAATATCAACAAAAATATGTCACCCACAGAATTTGCAAACAAATTAGACCTGATCATACAGCAATTAGCCGCCTATCAGCAAAACGCAGATAGTAAAAATATTGAAAAGGTGATCAAAGCCAAAGCGGAGTTGGAAATCGCAAAAAACGAATCTCTTAAGCAGGATCCCGATCGATCGAAAATTCAATCATTAATGACATCTGCAAAAGCTTTTGTATCAACCATCGCAGATTTAGCACAAATTGGTGAGTTTCTCATTGCTGCTATTCCACTCATAAATTCAATATTTGCATAATCAACGACAGAAAGAAACCTCACCAATCAAATCATATAGATAGTTCTACTTTTGAACAAGATAACGTTAGCGGAATACATAAAATTATTGGAAAAGTAAAATGGAAAATGACCAGCGTGAACTAATTGAAAACATCAAACAAAGATTGCTCAATAACAATCATCCATTAAGCTCAATTTTGCTTTCTGCAAAAGCGTTAGCTTATATTCAAAAAAACAAGAGGATGATTGACTGGCTAAAAATGGAAATTGATGGATATGATGACAATGTTCCTGTTCCAGATTATCGAAAAATTGTAACCAGACCAGAGGGGGATTTCGTGATTGACGGGGTTCTTCTAAGGAAAAAGGTGTTACCATTCAATTTTTTACCGGAAGATTTCACTGATCGTTTTTTCAACGTACGAATTTTTGACAGTATAAGCGCTATTGAAGAAAATATCATTTCCTCGGATACAAGTTTTCATTCTAGATGGCCGCAAGAAATAATCCAAGTCTATAACAATTATGCCGAGGGCTACCTGGAACACGTTTTAGTCGACGCATTTTCCGGATTTCGCAAATCACATTTGCGCGCCATTCTAACATCAGTTCGGAGCCGTTTACAGGACTATTTATTTGAAATTGATGATTTGGATTGGTCAAAAGACTTAAAACTTGAAGAAAAGACAGAAATTCTTGAGAATATATTCACTAAAAATGTTTATAATATCGATTCGAGACAATTTAACACAACATTCGACCAGAGCGGCCAGCATGTCAAAACACAGTATAACGCTGGTGGTGACATCAATTTTAATGAAAATATGACTCCCACAGAATTTTTGGGAAGCCTAAATCAAATAATTAACCAAATAGAAACCTACCAACAACACGCAAAAGACAGCCTACACAAAGAAGATTTATCCAAGGCAAAAGAGGAATTGCTTACTGTAATGGATGAGTCTCAAAAGCAGAATCCGGATAAGACTAAAATCAAAACACATTTGGAGTTTGCCCACAAACATTTGCCAACCATTGCCGACATAGCACAAATCGCAGGTTTTATTATTTCTGCAAAAATGAATCTTCCACTAATTTTTAGTAAATAGGAAATCTCTTATGACCGACCAACCCCAGCCCGAACTGCCCAATATGCCCGAAAAAAACCAGCCGGAACTCTTTGGCAAGGGACAATCCCCAACCAGTGACGGTCCCATAACCTGCCTGGGAATGACCTTTGAAAACGACGCTGCTCGGCGGGAACACTTCACAAACCTGCTGTGCGAAAAACTGAAGGACCCGGCTTTCCGGGCGATTGAAGGCTTCCCGATTGGTGAAGATGAAGATATCCTGACGCTTTCAGACCCGCCCTACTACACCGCCTGCCCCAACCCCTGGATGGATGACTTCATTGCCCAGTGGGAAGCAGAGAAACCCAAAAAACCGGAAGGATGGACCTATCATCGCGAGCCATTTGCCGCAGATGTAAGTGAAGGAAAAAATCATCCATTTTATAGTCTACATACTTATTATACAAAGGTTCCTCATCAAGCTATAATGCGATACATTCTTCACTATACTAATCCAGGTGACATAATCTTTGATGGATTCTGTGGTACTGGCATGACAGGTGTTGCTGGGGAAAAGTGCGGTGACAAGCATGAAGTAGTAGGGTTAGGATATAAACTAGAAGGCAATGGTACTGTTTTAAGAAAAGAAAATGAAAGATCAGATATTTGGGTTCCTTTCTCGAAGATTGGCAAGAGAAAAGTAATCCTAAACGATTTATCACCAGCCGCAACATTAATTGCAAACACACTAAATTCAACCCAAAATCTCTTGCAAATGCAAGATAAAGCAATGGAAATATTGACAGACCTAAAAAATCAATATGGATGGATGTATAAAACAAAACATATAGATGGTCAAATCGGAGATATCCATTATGTCGTTTGGTCTGATGTTTTTATTTGTCCTTCATGTTCTAAAGAAATAATTTATCTAAATGCGGCATACGACGATGAAAAATCAAAAGTCTTACAGAAATTTAGATGTCCTCATTGTGCAAGCATACTAAAGAAAAAAGGATTAGAGCATGCTTGGGTGAAAAAATTTGACTCCGTTCTCAGAAAATATATTGATCAAATAAAACAGGTTCCTGTAATAATAAATTATCAAGTTGGAAAAAGTCGATATAGGAAAAAACCCGACAAAAACGATCTTGAAATCATTCAAAAAGTTCAGGATATGGAAATACCTTTTTGGATACCGAACGCAAGAATGATAGAAGGTGATGAAACCAGAAGAAATGATGATATTGGAGTTACTCATGTACATCACTTTTATTCAAAAAGAAACTTAATCATTCTCTCTCATTTATGGAATAAATTGCCGTATGATATGAAATGGTTAGCAACCTCTTTTCTCTCAAGAAACCTGACAAAAGGCAATCGATTCATTATTAATAAATACAATCCAAAGGGGCGAATTAATGGGCCATTAACTGGCACACTATATATACCGAGTGAAGTTGTGGAACAATCAATTTTTAAATTATTTGAAAGCAAAATTCCTAGAAATGGATGGGAAATAACTTCTAGTATCATTTCCACATGCAGTTCCACCTCGTTGAATATAATTGAAAATAACTCAATAGATTATATATTTTTGGATCCGCCATTCGGGGGAAATTACATGTACTCAGAATTGAATTTCATTTGGGAATCTTGGATAAATATCTTAACAAAAAGAAAGTTTGATGCAATTGAGAACAAAACACAGAAGAAAACAGCTAATGAATACAAGAAAATTATGCAAGAAGCATTTTCTGAAATGTATAGAATATTAAAACCTGGACATTGGATTACGATTGAGTTTTCCAACACACAGGCCTATATATGGAATTGCATTCAAAGCGCCTTATCTAATGTGGGATTTGTTGTGGGAAATGTGTCATCATTAGATAAAATTCACGGTGGCATCAAAGCCATGGCAAACTCAACCAATGTTAAACAAGACTTAATAATTTCTGCATATAAACCAAAAATCAATTTTGAGGAACAGTTTATCAAAAAAGCAAAAACCGAAGAAGGCGTATGGGGCTTTGTGAGAAATCACCTGGGTTATCTACCCACTATTAAGATAAGTGATAGATTTATTCAACATATCCCGGAGCGGGACCCTCGTATTCTTTATGACCAGGTTGTGTCCTATTACTTCCGCAATGGCTTCATGGTGCCCCTCTCCTCGCAGGAATTCCAGGCCGGTCTGCGCCAGCGCTTTGCCGAACGAGATGGGATGATCTTCCTGCCGGATGAGGTGGCCGAATATGACCGGGCCAAGCTGCGCCTGGGGAATGAGATCCAGTATGCGCTCTTCGTCTCCGACGAATCGACCGCCATTGATTGGTTGCGCCGCTTTCTGATGGATAAGCCGCAGACCTATCAGGAGATCCAGCCGCACTTTATGCAGGAAGCCCAGCGCGCCTGGAAGAAGAACGAGAAGCCGATCGAACTGCAAACCCTGCTGGATCAGAACTTCCTGCGCTATGACGGCACGGGCCCTGTCCCCCCACAGATCCACAGCTATCTTTCCTCCAACTGGAAAGAATACCGCAACCTGGAGAAGGATGATCCGGACCTGCAGTCCAAAGCCAAGGATCGCTGGTATGTGCCCGACCCGAACCAGGCCGGGGATATTGAAAAGCTGCGCGAACGGGCCCTGCTGCGAGAGTTTGAGACCTACAAAGAAGGCAAGAAGAAGCTGAAGCTCTTCCGGTTGGAAGCGCTGCGAGCGGGTTTCAAGAAGGCCTATGCGGAAAATAACTATGCTGAGATTTTAGAGATCGCCGACCGTCTGCCCCATGACGTGCTGGAAGAGGATCAGAAGCTGCTCATGTGGTATGACCTGGCGAAGACAAGAATGGAAGGGTGAGGAAATGAGTGGCCAAAACATTGAAAAATCAATCATGATCAAATATCTGGATCTATTATCCAAGCGGGCCATCGATGAATCTGTCATTGATGCTTTGAAAGAAGAGATTAATAATTCGGGGAATCTTGACTATCGACAATTGGAAGGGATTATTGGCAATCACCTAGAAGGGGTTGGAAATGAAAATTCATAAATTAGTAGTTCAGGACATTCGCGGTATTCGAGCCCCGATTGAGTTTAGACCCAACGGTCAGAACTTAATCATATGCGGTCAAAATGGCACAGGAAAAAGTGCTGTTGTGGACGCATTGGATTTTCTGTTTTCAGGTGATATTTCAAGGATTTCGGGTGAAGGGACAGGAAAGATCTTAATCAATCAGCACGGCAAAAACATCACACAGGATGACCCAGCTCAAGCTTTTGTTGAAGCAGAGATAGAAGTACCGGGATGCAATGGTCACATTTCATTACGAAGATCATTTGACCATAAAAATCATCTTGACTATGATGAAAAATATCAACCAATCATTGAACCATTATTAAATTTCGCTTCCCATGAACAC
>WJKO01000388.1 GCA_014729055.1 Promethearchaeota archaeon
GAACACGGTATGAAGACATCGAAGATACGATTCCTCCCAGGATAGCTCATACTCTAAATGATAACGCAGATCATGATGATAACCCTCTTTAAATGTTATTGTCCCACTGTGTAATCTTTGAAAACAATTTACCCAACTTTTTATAATTGAAAAATTAAAGAGGGTCATCCCGGTGCGCGCCGGAGGAGCTAAGTACCCTTTTGCGATGTTTCGACTAGGATCAAGATGGGTACAATGGAGCATATTCCCATACACCCCCCATTGATCCTGGAAGGCTCCGTCATAGAGCTTTCGACGGAGTACTTCTAACCCTGAGGGATCAAAAATTTCATCCCCATCCACTCTGAATATCCAAGTTTTTGAACCTACAAAATTTTCTATCAACTGATGCGATGTTTGTAAGTCCTTGATCCTGTGTAAACTAATCTTGCGATATTGCCGTGCTAGATCACTGACAATCTTGTACGTTCGATCCTGAGAATAATTTTCCGCAATGATAAGTTCGTCGCAGAAATTAATAACATTTTGGATGACTCGCTCAATGTAAAGATCTTCATCTTTTATCAGCATGATGCCAATAATTCGAAACGATTCCATAAAATTCTTCTATTATGTAACCTTTTTGAAAAGGTAGATGGGGGTTCATATCATAAGACTTGAGTATATTATGTATTTAATCTATTTTGTTTAATTTCCAATTCTCTTGCACAGCAATGATTCCTCGCTCTAATGTTCTTCCATCAGTTGTAACCTGAAAAGAACAATTCGACCAAATTCTTTCATACGTCTCTCCGGTACGATCATTTCTAATACTAATTTGAGGAATATAAATCCCAGGCATTAGATGATGTTGAGGAATTTGCACAAGAATCCTGTAACTACCCTTATACATGGTGGGAAATTGCATTTTATCATCATCATTACTTACGACATGAATGCATACGTGTTGTTCTTCATCAAGGACTCCAGCAGAAAAATAGATTTGTTCAATATCCTTTTTCACAATAAAATCACAGAATATCAACAATGATTCATCCATTGCAATTTTATTAGTCTTCTGATGTTGAGGCGTCATAATGCCGAAGTCAATCAAATCAATTTCATCTTGGCTACTGTAGCGGACTTTCAATTTTTCATCTGTCAGTTGGACTTGGTCTGTTTTCATACCGTCTAGACGAATTTCTCTTGTCATCTCCTGATATTGGGTACATCCTTCATAAGTCGTGCCATCAAAAACAACTCGGCCTTTATCCAGGATAATCACCCGATTGCATAATATCCGTACCTGTTCTAAATTATGACTAACAAATATAAGGGCATTGGCCTGTTCTCGAAATTCTCTCATTCGTCTTAAACTTTTATTGCGAAATCCCAAGTCACCAACACTTAGTATTTCATCAACAAGAAGGATATCAGGAACACAATGTAACGCAATCGAAAATCCTAGCCTGACCCGCATTCCTGAAGAATATGTGGATACTGGAGCGTCTAGAAAATCCCCGATTTCTGCGAAATCTATAATATTTTGAAATTTTGTTTGGATCTCGGTTTTCGACATGCCAAGAATTGTTCCATTTAGGTATACATTTTCTTTACCAGTCATATGAGGATGAAAACCAGCACCGACGGCAACCAAACTTCCAACCCTACCTTTGACCGCAAGTTCTCCTTTATCAGGAGGGAAAATTCCAGTTAATAATCGCAAAAGAGTCGTCTTGCCAGAACCATTGACGCCTATAATTCCTAACGATTCTCCTCTTTTTAATTCAAAACTGACATCGTCAAGCGCCCAAAATTCAGCCTGACGAAGCATCGTTGTATTGGGTTTCAGTCCAAGAAGGTTTTTAGTGAGGTCAGCAATGCCATATGCCATGCTGCGTTTCAAATTACGGCAAAATTTCTTGGATACGTGGTTAATTGAGATGAGGACATCTTTTGGGTTATTCTTTTCCTGATGAGAAACCCTATGTAATAAGCTCTTTTTCGGGGAATCGTTGTTTTCTAATCTTGCATTCTGAACATATTTCATGTCTATTTTATCGAGGAGACCTATATCCCTTTTTCAGATTTTCTGAAGTACTAATGTATAACCGTTCTTAATATATTTTTTTATACCTAGTGTCTGGAGAATTCCTTTAAAAAGGTACACCACTCCGTCAAAGAACTTATTTTCCGAACCCCATTCTTCAAAACTTATATTAGTATAGCGATATATCTGCTCTAAAATTCTATAATTCCCTGCAATGGATTCTAAAGAACTTTGGTCCAATTTACGACAAAAGCATCCAAGAAATACTTCCGGATTATACGGCCTAACATGAGAAAGTTCCCCGTAAAAGTTTGTCCAAAATAACGGGGTGCTAATAACAAGAATTCCTCCTGCTTTTAAAACTCTGTCTATCTCTTGAAGAAACTTGTAAAGTTCAGCATGATATAAATGTTCTACCAGATGACTACAATGAATAAATCCAACCGAATCATCATCAAAAGGTAGCTTATCAGGGGCCACATATAACTTGATGTTCTTGAATTTATTTTTTAAGTGTTCTATAGAGGAATGACTTGCATCTAGTAAATAAAAGTTTGGAAATGTTTTGTTCAAATGAAGATATTCGGCAAAATATCCTTGGCCAGCTCCAATATCAACGATAACTTCCTGGGGTTCTATCGGCAAATATTTTTTAGCAAGTTGGTAAAAAGGACGACGATCTCTACCGGAAGAATATTCTTTTCTTGCTTGATAGGATACACTCCAATTGTTTATTTCCCGCCGACAGTCATCTTTTATATTTTTTAAAGGCTTTAGTATTCTTTTTCTGAAGAATCTCTTTCCAAAACGCATTTTCTATTCGATTTTTACCAAATTCTAGCGATGAACTAAGGTCCTGTTTATGCAAAATATCAAATATTAGCTCATAACCCTTTGCCGTGGATATCCCAATTAAACCATCCTTTCAATTAGCGGAGATCATGGCATCGTGCCCGTTTTTTTTCCTGTTCAATGGAACTGTCCTGCTTTTTTACGGCTGCTTCAGAGATTATTTACCACATTTACCTCTGTTCGTGACATCGTGTGAACTCTCATAGTGACTTTTTGTGAAATACATCTGTGAACCGCTGTCTGTCGCTATATCAGGGGCCTGGAAACGGTTGCGGTGAACCGCGCGGCCTGAACGTCGTTCAGAAAGGTTATTTTCA
>WJKO01000389.1 GCA_014729055.1 Promethearchaeota archaeon
AGATGTAATGCATTTTATTTGCGCAATAAACCATGATTTAATTAAAAAAAATGAGGGTTTAGTGAAATTCGAAAATCTAAAAAATTATCCATTTATTTCTCGTGAAGAGGGCTCAGGAACTCGAAATATATTTGAAAAACAGTTTAAAAAATATTCTAAGTTAAATTATGTACTTGAATTGAATGATAACGATTCTATTATCTCTGCCGTTAGCGAATCAGATTATATAGCAGTTTTGAGTGAGTCGATTGCAAAAAAGGCAGAAGATGCAGGACTTATTAAAACTTTTAAGCTTAAAGATCATCCAGTCATTGCTAAACGTGATATCTATTTTTTAAAGTTGAAAAATAAGAGCCTCTCAAAATTAAAACAGAAATTTTGGGATTATCTTAAAAAAAATGTATAATCTCTCAATTTGCAGTTAATTATTCTTTATTGCAAGAATATAAAACATTTCGTTAGTATCAACATATTTTCTAATGTTTAAATCTTGCTGTCCTAACATGATTTTAATTTTCTTCATAGGTGGAAGCATATCATGAGAGATTATCGTATTTTTTTGTTTTTTATGATGTTTATTAATCTTTTCCCGGGATTCTGAATGGGCAATTATCAATTTCCCTCCAATTGTTAAGCCCCGTGATAAATGCTCTATGAGTTTTATTTTATTTGGAAAATGAGGAAAACAAGAATAACAGATGATCGCATCAAATTGTGCATTCATTTCAAGTTCTATTACATCTTGAGCCATAAACTTAAGATTGGGATAATTTTCTTTCGAATATTTCTGCTTTGCTATTGAAATCATTTTTTCAGAAATGTCGTTTATAATAATTTCGCCTTTAGTTGACACTCTATTAAAAATGTATGGAATTAATATACCTGTCCCTGAGGCAACATCTAAGACTCTGTTTCCGGGCTTTAATTTTAATTCATCTATGATCATCTTAATTTTTTCTGGATCATGAAATACCTCTTTATCCCACGTTTCTGATTTTTGATCAAAATAATACTTTCGATTCAACCAAATTTCACTTGTTATTTCTAATTGATATTTATTTAATAAATCATCTGTCTTGATATTTTTAATTGCTATAATTCATTACCTATTATTGAAGGGATATATGGTAGATTTTGAAAAATTTCTTAATGCATTGAAAAAAGAAGAGTATTACACCGATCAAATTACCCATATTCAACATATACCTAAAAAAGAAGCAAAATATGGGATAATAGAACACCCTCTACAAAAAAGGTTAAGACATTGGATGGAACAGAATAAGGTAAAATTATGGGGGCACCAATCTCGAGCGATTAATTCAATCTTTGAGGGTAATAATACGGCAATAGTTACTTCTACAGCTTCGGGAAAATCTTTATGTTATAATATTTCGGTGTTGCAATCCATTTTAGAACAGCCGCAAACCACTGCACTTTATTTATTCCCCACGAAAGCATTGGCTCGAGATCAATATTATATTTTATCCAAGTTTATGAAGGAAATGAAGATTAAAACTTCCAGGGTCGGAGTCTATGATGGGGATGTAGAGCCAGAAGATAAACGAAGGATCTTGGCGGAAGCCAATATCATTATCACTAATCCCTATGGTTTACATTTTTATATCCCATGGTTCAAAAGAAAATGGAAACGTATCTGTGAAAATTTGAGATATATTATTTTGGACGAAATTCATATATATAGAGGGATCTTTGGTTCAAATTTTGCCCTATTAATCAGACGTTTAAAACGTATGCTTGAGCATTATGGTATAAGCCCGCAATGGATATTATCCAGTGCAACAATAAGTAATCCTAAAAAATTCGCAGAAAAGCTGGTGGGGGAAGAATTTATTGTGATTGATGAGGATAATTCGCCTTCAGGTGCGAAAAAAGTAATTCTCTGGGATCTTCCATACGATGAAACCTCTGGAAAATATCGTTCTGCTCATCAAGAAACTAAGAACATTTTTATTACCCACTTAAAACAAAATATTCAAACGCTAACTTTCACCCTCTCACGAAAAATGGCAGAGCTTCAAGCTCTTTGGACCAGAGAAGCTTTACCCCCTATTAAAAACATGATCCATAGTTATCGAGCTGGGATAAATAAAAAAACAAGAAGATTAATTGAAAAGAATTTTAAAACCCGGAATATTTTAGGAATTAGTTCTACTAATGCTTTAGAATTGGGGATCGATATCGGCTCATTAGATGCCACCATCTGTTCAGGATTTCCTGGAACTTTATCAAGCTTTTGGCAACAAATTGGTCGATCTGGTCGTGGAGAAGAATTATCAATCGCCACCTATGTTCCGATGGCGAATCCACTTGATCTGTTTTATGTGCATAATCCAGATATTTTATTTGGACCTATTAAAGAGGAAGTATTGATTACACTAAATAATAAATATATTCTCAAAAATCATATATGCTGCGCGGCAAAAGAGAGTCCTTTAACTATTGATGAATACGAGAAATTTGGAGTATCTGAAAATGAATTTTTTGTAGACTGTATAATAGAATTGGTCGAAGAAGATCTTCTGATGAAACGGGGAGATTTATACTATTGGAAAGGTACTTTCTATCCAAATCAAAAATATGGATTAAATGATTTATCGGATCGAATGTATAAAGTAATTTTGAAGACAGATCTTAAAGAAATATTGCTTACGACGGAAGATGAGAGTTATGTATTTAGAGATCTTCATTCAGGTGCGGTATATCTCTATGAAGCAGAAACCTATATAGTAAAAGAGCTCGATGTTGAAGGGAAAAAGGTATATGTTTCAAGAGAAAATGTCGATTATTACACTCAATCCTTGAAACATACAGATATCATCTCTCTAGATCTAATATTTCAGGTAAAAACTGGTCCGAATGGTATGGTTGAAGCACAGTTTGGAGATGTCAAAGTTGAACATGAATATTATTCATATAAAGTTATAGATACGTTAACTCAAGAAACGCGTTCACGATTTCCATTAGAAAATATCCCAATCATAGAATATGAATCTCAGGCATGTTGGTTTTATATACCCTTTGAGATTCAAAAGGAGTTGGAAATGGAGGGTTTCCATTTAGGAGGCTCAATTCATGCTATTGAACACGGTGCAATCGCTATGGCACCCGCACTCGCCCAAGTATCTCGCTGGGATTTAGGAGGTGTTTCTATTGATTTTGATCCCGTGAAACAAGAACCGGTCATCTATATTTATGATGCATATCGCGGTGGGATTGGTATTTCAGAACAACTCTATTTCAATCTTATAGAATTATTATCTCTTACATATAAGTTAATAAATACCTGTAGCTGCAAATCATCGGATGGATGTCCAGCTTGTATTATGAGCCCGAAATGTGGTAACAATAATGAACCGTTGGATAAGAAAGGAGCACTCTTTATATTAAAAAAAATATTAGAAATTTAAGATGTATATCGTAACTTTCAATTTTCTGAATCTTTAAGTACCAAACTGGAGGCAATAGTTTTGAAATTCTCCACGATATCATCAAAATCGGAGTCATAAGGAAACCACCATAAATCTGGTTTATCATATTGGTCGATATTAATATGCAATGGACGAGTTACTTCATGAAACCCTATTTCTCCATGAGACCTTCCAATACCTGAATTTTTAGTGCCACCCCAAGGAGTACTTGATAAAGCAAAAGTATATACCACCTCATTTATCATAACTGAACCTGTATTTATTTCTTCTGCTATTTTTTTTCCGAATTGAATATCATTAGTCCAAACGCTTGATGTTAACCCATATTGATTGTTATTTACCATTTCAATTACTTGGTCCTCCTTATTGAATTTAAGAACCACTAGAACTGGACCGAAAATTTCTTCTTGGACTATTTTCAAATTATTATCTTGAGCTTCCATAATAGTTGGTTCATAAAAGTAACCTTTAAGATTTGGATTTATTCTTCCCCCAATTAAGACTTTAGCTCCCTCTTGCCTTCCAGTATTAACCATTTCTTCTACAAGATTTAGCTGTTCTTCGTTTATCATAGCGCCTACATCAACATTAGGTTTTGACGGTATATCTTGTTTTAATTGCCTTGTTGCTTTCACTAAATCTCTTAGAAAAGCATCATATATACTTGAATGAAGATATAGTCGTTTTACGGAAGCGCAAACTTGGCCTGAATTTGTGAAGATTCCCCATCGAACTGCCTTAACAGCACGGTCTAAATTAGCATCGGGAAAAACTATCATGGCAGATTTACCCCCGAGTTCCAATGTCACTTCGGTCAACGTTCTTGCAGCTCTTTGCATTATATGCTTTCCGGTAGCAGTGCTTCCCGTAAATAATACTTTATTAGCATTATCAATGAGAGGATTCCCCAACTTCGATCCGCTTCCAAAAACGGTTTGTACGAGATTTAGTGGTAGATTAATATCATCAAATATCTCTTGAATTTTTTTTCCAACTAAGACTGTCTCAGAAGAAGGTTTAAATATCGCAGAATTTCCAGCCATAAGACTTTGCACGATTTGTTGAAATGGTATAGTAAAGGGATAATTATAAGGACCTATAACGCAAATAACTCCAACAGGTTTTCTAAGGAGTATACTCTTTTTATCTAATGATTCATAAAATCCTAAAGGGATTTTCTTTTCTTTTCCTATGTAATCATGAACTCTATTATAATAATGAAAAGTGGAGTCTATAGCACCATATACTTCATTCACGAACGCTTCAGAGGGAGGTTTCCCAACTTCTGAGCTGATTAATTGAGATATTTCTTCAGATTGCTCTGATATTATTTTATTTACAGTAACAATTGTTCTTGCTCTTTTTTTAAGAGGAACCTTTTGCCATTCTTTTTGAGCAATTCGAGAATTCTTAAATATATTTTCAAGATTATCTATAGGAGTTTCCTCTACTTCTCCCAATAATTCAAGAGTTGCGGGATTTATACTTTTTATCATTAAAATCAACTAACTAAAATTGAATTTCATTTTTTAATATTAAACATCATAGAACTCAACCTAACTTAAATATAATGTTAATAAAAAATAAAGAGAAAAAAAATCAATTAGAGTAATTTTATAAAATAATTAGAGAAATTTACTCAATCTTGATCATAATATAAGAAAAAAGCAGAATAATAATAAAAATATTAGCTTCGTTTATAAATAAAGCGCTCCCAAGAACTCACATTTGGAAGCTCGACTTTCATATTTTTCCTTTTTCGAATGTCTAATATAAGGTCTTCTTCTAGGCTTCTTGGAACTTGCTCAAAGCCCGAAAATTCATATCCGAAAAATGCCTTACCTTGAGTAGCACTCCGAATTTCATCTGCGATTCCAATCGTTTCTGCTGCCGGAAGTTCTCCATCAATTAACACATATTCATTCTGAGTGTCAACATTATTTATACGCCCGCGATGTTGATTAATTATAGCTAACACTCCCGATTCGGTTCCTTGGGGTGTTTTAATATCAATTTTTTGAACGGGCTCAAATATATGTGGGTCAGCAGAGATCATCGCAAGCGAAAGTGCCGCGAAAGTCATGCTAGCTATCTGATTATACCCTGTGTGAGCGGGATCTTCATGTATAGTCATATCGGTGAAGAGAATTTTTATCCCCATAGCAGGCTCCTTTGCCAAAATACAAGAATCAACCCAATCTCGAAAAGCGGCAGTTAAATAAGATTTTACCCGAGAAAATCGTTGCAATCCTTTTGTTGCATTTACAAGTACATTTCCCTTATAAACATCAACCACCCTTTTTGCTTCTTTAGAGTCCCAATTAGCCTCCTCTCTAAGTATTTCAGCGCGAGCACTCTGATTCATCAAATCGGTGATCTTACCTGCTTCCAATAACTCCAATGTTTTCTCATCTAACGGTTCCATATGTAATTCTATTCTATTATGAGCATTGGATGATTTAGTATGAAAATCTCTGCTTGGTTTGGTTATTCTCTCTCGATAAACTATGATAGGCTCCCCAATATCGATGTTTACTTGATTGTTTATTCGTTTTGTTAAAATATCAATTTGAAGGGGATCAATCCCAGAGAGAATATATTCCTTACTTTCCTTATCCAATCGAAATTCTGCAGTCGGGTCAGCCATTAACCATTTTTTAACGACTTGTCCGAGTTTTCCTAAGTCTTGGGGATCTTTAGGCTTGATACTCCTCGAAACTACTGCTTCACATGCATAGCTGATCCTTTCGAATGAGGGTACATTCCCAGCTTCATCTTTATCTGTGGGTGCTTGGTCCGCAGCGATAAATGATTCTCCCGAAGGGCAGATAAATCCATAGAGAGCAAAAAGATTACCCGCAGGGATACGATCAATGTCTAAAATATCGGTAATTTCCATTACGCCTAAACGCTTTATTCTCTGAGTCTTTCGCTGATTTACGAGATAAATGGAATCTGCTTCATCTAAAGTGCCTGAAAAAACTCTTCCTATCAGAGTTGCTCGATAATTTTGCTTAGGATCTAAAAAGATTTTGGTAATCATTCCCGTCAAAGGTCCTTTAGGATCACTTTTTACTAATGCTTTTCCTAATTCTGAATCAAGATCTCCATGCCAAATTTTTGGAATCCTATATTCTGCTGCTGTTATCGGATCGGGTAAATGATCGACGACCATTCTAAGTAAAGGTTCATCCAAAGGTAAATTTTCTCGTAACCAAGGAATATCACCTTCATTATATTTCTCAAACACAGTTATTGGGGTATATCCTTTTTCTTTTAATATTTCATACGTAAAACCCCAACCGTGTTTAGCTGAACCAACAGCTACCGAGTTTTGGGCAAAATCAATGGACCAGTCCGACCATTCGGGGCGAGCTTTCTTAATAAGATCATTCACATCTCGAGTAATATCGTCAATCTTCTTGTAGGTTTCTTCGGGGCTTAGCTTTAATTCGCTTATCAACCGATCTACTTTGTTAATAAATAATACAGGTTTACATAATTCATTTCCCACCGCTAATTGAATATTAGTTTCCGTTTGGGTCATTATTCCTTCCAAAGCGTCAACCAAAATTATACATCCGTCTGAACCACGTAAGGCTCTTGAAACCTCTCCTGTAAATGAAATATGTCCTGGAGTATCGTTAATCTGAAAAATATAATCCTCATCATCATCCGGGTTTCGAGGATCATTGAATGCTAATAAAACCACACTTGTGAAGATAGTAATGCCTCTTGCTTGTTCCTCCTCATCACTATCTGTCATCTGAAGTTGTCCGGCATCTTCTTCTCGCATTAATCCTGCCCTCCTCATCAAATAGTCTGAGGCTGTCGTTTTACCGTGATCTATATGGGCAACAATCGAAAAGATTCGCTTTTTCTCATATGATCCTTCAGTAATAAGCTTCGCTATCGTTTCTGGATTTTTTACCTTTACCATTATTTATCACTATTAAAATTTTCAATTTTTTGTTCAATTCAATTAATCTTTTAATATTAAGTTCAATAAATTCAAAATTAATTATAGTTCAATTTAACAAAGATAGTGATTTATTTCAAAAAAGTTTATTGCTTTTTTGATTAGAATTTGAAGTAGAACACGCACTATATTAATTTTAAATTGGTTTAGATTCCTAAATTAGGAATAAAATAAGAAGAAATACCGGACGTATCAAATTGAAAGTAATTCTTCATAATTTCTAATAAGAATTCTAAATAATCATATGAAATTTTAAAATCAAATTCCTTTTTAATTTTATCAATAAGCGCTTTTTTTCCAATTTGGTTTTTTTTGTTATGCTGTTCCACTATCTTCATCGCTTTTTTTGAAAGATCATACGCCATATTTATATCATTTCTGAGTAAAAGATAACTATAACTGAGGCGACGCTCACTTAAGAATCTATTTATAATTTGTTTTTCAATCTTAATCTTATCGGGATCAATTCTATTATCTAAATTGTTCACTATTTTATATTCATTAAACACCATATAATCTCTTACCAATTCTTGTTTAGTTTTATTGAACTCTTCTTGTGTTAGGAACTGAATATCTACATTAAAGTTATTTTGAGTAATGTATTCAAAAAATTTTTGAAGATGATCCCATAAAAACGTCTTTTCCGAAATTAGAATAATTTTCTGCTTAGAAAAAATGGATTTAAGTATAAAAGAAAAAACATTAGGAGAGAGATTTAACTTAATTAAATCTATATCAAAAGTCTCCTCATCAGGTATGATATATTTTGATTTAGATTTTAATTTAGAGCTTGTTTCCTTTAGTTCTGGGAGTTCTAATTGAAAATCTGCGGTAAAATAATTCCGAACCTCCATATTTTTATCAATGTATACCACAAAGGTATGCTCACAAATAATATTAGGAGCAATATTTATTGCTAATAATCCTCTCTCAACATTTTCCATTGTTTTTTCCGATACATCGATTGTTCCCACAGATTTACAAGTAGGACAATGGATTTCTATTGATGCCATCTGTTTCCTCACTCTGTTCCTTGACCATAAAATAGTAATGCATATTGGAATATTAAAACTCCGCTAAGTTCGAGAAGGGGGGCGACTATGTATATGGGTCCTATAAAATAGGTGTTTAGTAAAATCCCTATCATAAACACAATTAATCCAATGCCATGTAGTATCCCTTTTACTCTGGTATCTCCGGTTGTTTGAAATGCGACACGAATATAGATTATAGGAATGAGAGTAGCGGCAACCAAGTCGATTATAATAAATACAATCATTATCTGATATAAAATAAGCATTAAAACCGTGGCAACCGCTATGATGATGGTGGGTATGTATCGCAGCTTGTTATATACTTTTCTTTCTACCACAAACATTAATATTGCTATTCCCACATTTCCCAAAAAATTACCCAATATATATATCAATTCATAGGTTGATTCTTCTTCTACAAACAGATATTCGTTTATCAAAAAAAGGCTCTGAGAGACAACAAACATGATGAAATAGAACGCAATTCCGTAATAATAATATCTAAGATCTGTTGAGATTTGTCGTGTACGCAAAAGAATTTGACATGAACATATGACTAGGATTACAAACAAACTTATCAGAATAATGTCCGAAATTTCTTTCAACATTTTATTAGCACCTTATTTTCTCCAATTATTCTATTCACTAAATATTTTGACAATCTTTTAAAAAACATTATTTTTTGATCTTTTTAAATCTTTCTTCTAAAAACTTACTTCCTTTCAAGTATGAAATACTCATTAAATAAAAAAGAAATATTCAGAAGAAATCAAAAGAAAAAATTGAATAATCTCTTATTTAATTTTATGATTAATCAAAAGATGAAACTGCTCAAGTTAATAATCCTTTAAGAAGGTTTCATACTAAAGAATTATGAAATAGTACTGATATTCTCAGACCTAACAGGTCAGTTATGTATGATTATTTAATCGATAAATTTATTGAAACCATAAGAATTATAATTGGACTATTCTTGAAAAATTAGACAATTTTCATTATTTTGGAAAATAAAGACTGTTAATATTTTTAAACTTTGGAGAGAAGTCTCCTCCTTTTAAGGAGAGGGGAGCAAGGACTATTTCCACCTCGTTTCCAGAAAATTCATGGAATTTTTTATTCGTTTTTGATAAGACAGAAATTACTAAATCCTCACCCTCTCCATACTTATCTCCCTTTAGTTCATTCTATTTCTTACTGCACCTATACATCTCGCATTCTTAACCCCATATACCCTCTATATAGAGGAAGGGGTAAGAAACGAGCTTCAATTAAGAAAGGATATGAATGTGTGTGGTTCAGAGGAAAGAGGGCTGAAATACGTATTGTAAGCAATGGTGAGCCATGTATTGTGGGTCTATTGCACGAATCCCTTATGAACAGGGAATCATTCTTGCACTGTAGAGTGTGGAACGGTTTACTACGATACACAGACCTTCTCGTACTAGAAGCAGAAGCGTACTCGTAGCAAACTCCTTAATTCATGCGGGAGTTGTTCATGGTCTAATTAATTATTGACTAAATGAAATTGAAGATAAGATCATTAAAGAAAAAAGGAAAAAAAAGATTTTTAAAATATAAAATTATTTAATAAAATTTCACTCTATCCCAAGCTTTTTCTCCTTGATTTTTTAGCAATAATGGCGACAGTTATCACAAGTGTAGCAAATAATGGGACATAAAGATAGCTATTGATGCTTTCCTCAGCACCTCCACCAAAGAGGAACCACGGAAAGGAATTCTCTTGTGGTGGATTACCATGAAACACTATAAACGTTGGATCATGAACCAATTTTTCACCAGACCATGTAGGGTAATTCATTGTAGCCATAGTTAATCTCCCCGTATAATCTTCGAAGGCGGTATCATTTTGCGTGGCAAATTGCATCAGAGCTATTAAACTATCCATCATAGAAT
>WJKO01000390.1 GCA_014729055.1 Promethearchaeota archaeon
AAGAGAGTTTGCCGATAGAGGACAGAGACTTTTAGATATCAAAAGACAGCAGATATTAACAAGATTTAGAAAAACGATGGAGAAGTATCAAGATACAAAAAAAAAAATGAAGGATAGTCTATTGTCTGCCTATGACAAATTAAATGATTGTTATATGAATTACGGTAAAAGAAGAGTGAAATTGATGGCAGAAATGAATCGAATTCATTATAAACCTGACGTTAATATTAAATATCGAAATTACATGGGTATAGAAATTCCAGAAATAAGACTTGATATTCTTGAAGAAGAAGATTTACCCTCATACAGCTTTCAAGACACACCAGTAAAATTTGATAAACTCATAGATTTCATCAAGGAAGTATTACAGAATATAATAGATTTGGGTGTATTAGACTATCGAATATTTCATTATGTCTTTAATTATCAAAAAATACAAAGAAGAATTAATGCGCTGGATAATTTAATTATTCCTGATTTGAAAGTTAAGATTCGCACGATAGATGGAATCATAGAAGAATTAGAACGTGAAGAGCGTATTCAAATCCGTGAAATTAAAAATAAGTTAGTTGAAAGTAATCTTAGGTCTCAAAACGAAACGCGTGAGGGGGAAAAATCATGAAAAGACCTCAATCTATGTCTTTATTAACAATCTTTCTTAGTAAAGATCTTATTCCCGTATTTATTGAAGACATAGTTGAAATTAAACAATTTCATATAAAGAATCAGCAAAAAATAGAGTTTTCAGACGATTACGAAGAAAATAAAAAAATTAAACCAAGATCTAAAAGAAGCATAGTTTCCGAAGAACA
Source organism: Promethearchaeota archaeon (assembly GCA_014729055.1). Classification (GTDB taxonomy): domain Archaea; phylum Asgardarchaeota; class Lokiarchaeia; order Sigyniarchaeales; family Promethearchaeaceae; genus WJKO01. The sequence continues at coordinate 813 of WJKO01000390.1, forward strand.
ATTAGATCAAATTAAAGAAAGTGTACAAAAGATTCGGAATTACTTAGATGACATAAAAAATAAAACTGGTTTAGAAACAGAAAATATTAAAGAGATAGATTTAGATAATAAAATGGAATTTGAGTTCTCAACCTTGGATGATTTCTTTAAACAAATTGTCATAGAAATTGAAGAAAGATATTATCATCTTAGAAGAATTACGAAAAGGTTGGACGAATCTAGCTTTATTTTAGAAAAGATTGCAGAAATAGCAAGCTTTCTTAATCTAATTAGAAAATATGGAGGAGATACGTATTCAAGAGAGCATTATAAAAGATTGAATTTTGAATTATATATTGCGAAACCTCAAGAATATGCATCTTTTAGATCTGCTGCGCGTAAACTGAATTCACCTCTCGTTTGTCACGGTGATATGATAGGAAAAGATATGATTGGGTTTTTCGTTTTTTATGAAAAGGTAAATGAATCTGAACTTTCAGAATTACTTTTAACGTATAATTGCCAGAGAATAACCATTCCTGAGAAATATATCGATAAGAAAGGTTTCCATATGGATAAATTGAAGCGTGACCATGATTTAAACATTCAAAAACGGAATAAATATATGGAAAGATACGAACGAGTGAAGAATGAGCTGCCAAAAGTATTAGCTTCTATTTATGAATCTTATCAGAATGCATTGAGCCTATTCAGTATCATCAATGCATTTGAAATAACCCCGTCTACCGAAGTTGCTAAGATTGAGGGTTTTGTTCCAACTAAAATAGCAAGCCAGATTGTTGATGCTTTAGAAGAACAATTTGGTTCAAATATAAGGGTTGAATGGAAAGAAATTCCCAGAAAAGATCCCTACGAAGAAGGAACATCAGCAAAGGAAGAATCAGAAGAAGAAAGATCCTTTGATATAATGTCAGAAAAAGATAATGATGTGAAAGAGCAAGATGAAAAAGCAGAAGCTCCCACCCTTATTAATATTAGGAGATTAGCTAAACCATTTAAAATCTTGGTCGATTTATACGGAACACCAAATTATTCAGAATTGGATCCATCAGGAGTATTACTATTCACATTTCCCTTATTGTTTGGATTGATGTTTGGGGATGTTGGTCATGGGTTAGTATTAATCTTAGTGGGGATTCTCGGTTTTCTTAAATTTAGAGAAGAAAAAGAGTCAACTGCTAGATTTTTATTAATTATTCTATATTGTGGTATTGGGGCAATTTTTGGTGGTATTTTATACGGTGAAAACTTTGGCGGACATCTAATATTATTTGGACATCAAATACAAATATTTGTAAAGCCCATAGATGATGTTGTATCTGTTCTTAAAATGTCCATATTAATCGGAGTTTCTATATTAATTCTCGGGTGGATTTTAAAATTTATTAATCTAATAATTAATAAGCGAGTGTTTTTAGCATTCACTGAACCTCTCATTAAAATAATAATGATGATTGGGGGGACTTATCTGATATTTACTTATTATTTTGATATATATGCATGGTTAAGTCCTCCTGTGCCGATATTATTAGTTGTAATTCCGTCTATTGTTTTTGTTATTATACGAATCTTGGGAAAAATACTTAAAATAGATCCAATTCTGCAAAAGAAATCTTTTGGGTCAATTATAGGTGAAAGCACTTTAGACTGGACGGAAACGATGCTACAAATAATAAGCAACGTTGCATCGTTTGTGCGAATTTTAGCATTAGAAATGGCCCATATCGGTCTGACGATCGTAGTAAGGGAGATTGTAGAAATATTGACCGTCCCAGGGGCATTTGGGGATTTTATTATCACTCCGATAATCTTAATATTTGGACACGCATTCGTGATCATTTTAGAATTGGTGCTTGTAATGATTCATAGTCTCAGATTGCATTTCTATGAATTTTTTTCAAAATTTTTTGTAGCCGACGGGCAAGAATTTCGGCCGATATCGATTACCGACCGATATAGTTCAATCAATTTTAAACATTCAGAAAAAGTTGATAATTGCTTCAATTTTTATTGTGAAGAGAATCGGACGGCGAGAAAAAGGAATATCATGTCGAGATTTATTTAATTTAAGAATCAGAATGAATTTAAACAAATATTAAGAAAATCCAATATAACACAGCAGAC
>WJKO01000391.1 GCA_014729055.1 Promethearchaeota archaeon
GCCCTACAAGCGTATATTGTTGAAATGAAAATCCGTGGTTTCCCTTTTCAAATGTAATTTGCTGAGACTTGGGCGTATTTAAAGAATCGCAAATCTTTACGAATTGACTATATGATACTAATGAATCATTTTTTGCATGCATAACTAAAACGCGTTCATTTAATTCGGTATTGTCTTTTTCAATAAAAAATGCAGGAGATATCAATCTGTTTGTATCATCCGATAATTTATCTAAATCTAATGGCGTTGTAATTTGTAATAGTTTTTGGCTTATTCTGCTCGAGAGTGGTTTATCTTTGGACAAAAAACTGGCTTTTATATCATATGGAGCACAAGCTGAAACAATTGCTTTTATTTTCTTATCTTTATAGGCACGGGTTAACGCAATCATACCTCCCATCGATAATCCGAAAAATCCCAGTCTTTTTTTATCTACACCAGTTAGTTTTGACCCATATTGAATAATCTCCTTTACGTCATCAAACAAGACTTCATTTAAACGCTTTTTTCCACCGCTTTTTCCATGACCTCTACAATCATATGTGAGAACAGCAAACTCACCACCGACACAGAACGCAAGCGCTAGGTGAAGAAACATTTGTAGAATATTATTCCATCCATGATTCACAAAGACTAACGGTATCTTTTCGATGGGATTCTCGTTTTGATCCAATTTAGATTTTGGATACAAAAATCGCGCATTGATTTCAATCTCTCTTATGGGAATTCTCAGTTTCTCGATTTTGACGTGGGAGTAATCCACCTTCTTAAAAAAGAAGAACATTGTTTCCATATATTTCCATCCCAAGAATATAAACAATCCAATAAATAATATTAAACCTATAATTGCGAATATTGACATGCTTGTTTTCCTTTATTTTTCTATTATAAATATTAGTTTCTAATCAACTTTTTTTCCGAACCATCTGAACCATCTTGGAACTCTCTCTCTATATTTTCTATAAGAATCCCCATATTTCTGTTCAAGATGTGGCTCTTCTTTTTTAATGATCGTAATATGAAACGCTATAAATGTTAAAATCCCCCATATTAATATACTAAATGATTCAACTAACAAACCTTCACCAAAAATCATAAGGATGACTCCAAAATACATAGGATTTCTACTCCTCTTATATATTTTGGATATAACAAGGGTTTTTGGTTCTTTTCCGAATAATCGTTCGGTTTTTTCTGCTAAGTAAATCATAGGTGTACCTCCTCCTTGAGTTATAAAGATATAAACTGAAGATACGTAGAATGAGACTCCCAAAATCAGGAATGGAATGCCGATATACCTAAATATATGGATCTCAATTGAAATATTCATAAACATGTAAATAATAATCGGAATAATAGCGATAACTGTGCCCGGTATCAAAAATGTGAATATCATTGACTTCAATACCAATGCCCTCTTTTTGCTCATAATATATCTATTACTTCTTTTTGTACAAAAATATTTAATATTAAAAAAACTCGAAAACTAAAAAAAATTAGAAAAGCAGTTTTAAGTAAACTAAAGAAAAAGAAAAATTATGCATAACCTAAACGAGAGCCAGAATAAAATTGAAAATTGCTTAGGGGATATTGAACAAGAGACAAAAAGTCGAAAATTTAACTTAATAGAAGGTTTAAGTGTCTATTCCGCTGTTATCATAATAATCTGGGGTATTATCTATCCGTTTTCGATATCTCCGAGCGGTCCTCAACTTGACTGGATTGAAACATTAGGCTACGCGCTTTTAGGGATATTGGCTATTTGGGCATTCCTAATATCTCCATATATGCATAAAGATACATTCAAAGGCATCGGTTTGGGCAATTTTCAAGACTTTCAACTTTATTTAAAGCATACAAAAACCAAGAAAAAATATTCGAGATTAATACCAATATTTCTATTAATATTAATGATGTTTGGGGGTTATTTTGGATATTTACAGGATATTGCACAAGCGTTTAATGTAACTCCGAAGCAAGCTGCGTTATTATCCATCATACTTGTGCCCATTGTATCTATGATCGTTGCAATATTTATGATACGCTGGGATAACTTTATTGGATGTTGGCGGGTCATCTTAATTGGAATTGCGATTGTTGGAACATATTTATTGATTTCGGGGGTAATTTATTTCTTATCTGTTGAGTTTATCTGGATTGTATTTACAGAATTTAGTCTTTTAGGATCGGATGGATTGTTATTAAATTGGTTTTCCTATCTCTGGTGGGGCTTTTTACAACATTATCTTTTTCTCGGTTATTTTAATACTCGATTGCGTAAAGGCATCCCCAATAAGAAGATATTGGGAATACACGGAAAATATTGGACGGGAATTGTGAATATGTTTATGTTTGGTATTATTCATATTCCTGCTTGGGAGCTGGCAATCTTTGCGTTTACAGGTGGTATATTTTTTTCATATTTCTTCCAAAAGGATAAGTATAGAAACTTGTTTGCATTTGGATTGATCCATGGATTTGGTGGTGCATTATTAGGAAGATTTGTCCCGTGGGAACTATCAGTAGGACCATGGGCGTAAAATCCCTATATACCATCGATTAACATTTGCAATCGATTTTTCACTTCTATTTATTCATTTAGAGAAAAAGCAAAAATCTTCTTCTTGTCATCTCATAAATCTCGATATTCATGTTATTTTGTGAAATAAACATTAAATTTACTCATTTATTTTGCTTAAATATGGAAGCTTTTAATAAATTTCATGGTTCTAAAGACTATATAGCATCACCAGCACTACAAAATATTGTCAATGTCTCTATTGCATTGAAAAGACCCTTGCTAGTGAAAGGAGAACCCGGGACGGGAAAGACATTATTGGCACATTCAATAGCTGAAGCGCTTGATAAGAGACTGATCGTTTGGAATATAAAATCCACGACAAAAGCAGTTGATGGATGTTATCAATACGATACAATCCAAAGATTGAATGATTCCAGATTCGGAACTGAACAGAGAGATGTAAATAATGTTGAAGATTATATTAAATTAGGTCAATTGGGTGAAGCATTTGAATCTGATGAACAAGTTGTTTTGTTAATCGATGAAATTGATAAAGCAGATATTGAGTTTCCGAACGATCTTCTCCAAGAATTGGATATCATGGAATTTTACATACCCGAACTACATAAAACCATTAAGGCTAAACATCGCCCTATTGTAATTATAACATCAAATAATGAGAAAGAATTGCCGGATGCTTTCCTTCGGAGATGTGTATTTCATTTTATTGACTTCCCGGATGATCAATTAATGGCAGATATTGTTCATGTTCATTACCCAAATCTCAAAGACAATATACTTAAATCCGTTTTGGAACAGTTTTACAAGGTAAGAGGTTATGACCAGCTTCGAAAGAAACCTTCAACATCCGAACTAATTGATTGGATAGGCGTTCTTCTAAAAGCAGGTATTTCTGAAAAAGAAATAAAACAGAAATTCCCTTTCATTGGTACATTGGTGAAGAAGGAACAAGATTTACAATATTTATCAAAATATAAAGGAATATCGTAAGAAACAAAGAGAAACTAAGAGTGATAAAAAGAGTGATATTTACGGACTTTTTCTTTCTATTAAGAGAACGTCAGATTCCTGTATCTATAAAAGAATACATGAGTTTGATTGAAGCTCTTGATAAAGGTTTGATCACGACACCAGTTGAGTTTTATTATATCGCTCGAGCGCTCTTAGTAAAAGACGAGAAGTTTTTTGATTTATATGACCAAGCATATCTGCATTACTTCGAAGATGCGGAGTTACCTCCTTTATTAAGCGATGAACTTATGGAATGGTTAGATAAACCCGTTGAGCAATTAAAGAAGATTATTCCGGATTGGATGCGACATTATTTCTCTGAAGAAGATCTTGAGGACTTAAAAGAACGCTTTTACGAAATGCTCCGCCGACAGAAAGAAGAACATAATGGAGGCAGTCAATTCATAGGCACGAACGGTATGTCCCCCTTTGGTCATGGAGGGCAATATCCTGACGGGATCAGGGTTGGTGGTACGGGCGGATTAAAGATGGCGGCAAAGATTGCACACCGAAGGCATTTCAGGAACTATCGGGAAGATAGAGTAATCGATACACGCACATTCAAAGTTGCACTTAAAAAACTAAGAAAATTAAATCGAATTGGATTGGAAGATGAATTAGATTTAGATGAAACAATAGACAAGACGTGTAAGAACTTAGGTGATATTGAATTAGTCTTCAGAAAGCGAAAAAAGAATAACATTAAACTTCTTTTACTGATGGATGTCGGTGGAAGTATGGATCCACATGCGGCTCTGCTTTCGAGGCTCTTTTCCGCGGCTCACGGCGCATCACACTTCAAGGATTTCAAGTATTATTATTTCCATAATTGCGTTTATGGATATCTCTATAAGGATATCGAGCGAGAAGAGCGGATACCTACTGGAGACGTGTTAAAAAAATTGGATTCCGATTATAAAGTTATTATTGTTGGTGATGCGGATATGGCACCATCAGAGCTAGTAGCTACTTACGGTTCTATTCAAATAGGGGATGAAACATACACACCTGGTATCGTCTGGCTGAAAAGAATTGAAGATCACTTTAAAAAATGTGTCTGGCTAAATCCTGATATGTTTGTTGATTATAAAGGATATACAAGACAAACTATTGAGAAGGTATTTCCAAGCTTTCGCCTAACAATTGAGGGTCTTGAAGAAGCGATTCAAGAATTGCTATAATCGTGTCTCTAGTTATAAATATGTCTGATCCCAATTAATTTTTACTTACTTTTTTAACCACGCAGTATATTTTTATAATCACTCGTTTAATAGACAACCTTATGTTTATGTGATCAAACTTGATCAAAGAAAATATTATATCGAACCGCCGACAAAAAGGAAGGAATTAGTTGAGATATGGCTTCTAAAGACACGAAAAAAGCGATAGAATACTTAAGTCTAGATTATATAAAAAAAAATACAATTGAGATTCGAGATTATCAAGTGAATATTGCTGAAGCTGCATTCGGTTATAATTCTCTAGTTGTGCTTCCAACGGCATTGGGCAAAACTATAATCGGAATAATGCTTGCAGCACGATATCTTAAAAGATTTAATGGATCAAAAATTCTAGTACTCGCACCTACAAAGCCATTGGTCATGCAACATTTTGAATCATTTAGGGAAATAATGGATGATAATATCAAAACGGCTATGTTGATAGGCAATATTAAACGAATGCAGAGAGCAATTGCCGTAAATAATAATCAAATCTTATTCTCAACCCCTCAGATTATCAAGAATGATATTACACTTGGTTCTTATTCACTAAAGGATTTTTCATTAGCTATTTTTGATGAAGCTCACAAAGCGAGAAAGCGGTATGCATATACCTTTATAGCAGAAGAATATATGAATATGGCAAAAAAACCATATATTTTAGGCTTAACTGCATCTCCAGGTAAAAACAAAGAAGTCATCAATACATTAATTGAAAAACTTCATATTGAGAAAGCAATTTCAAGAACAAATCAAGATGACGACGTTAAAGAGTATATTTACCCGTTGGATGTTTTTATCAAACGTATAGATCTACCTATCGAAGTGATAGAGATTCAAGTTTTATTGAAAAAGATGATTCAAGAAATCGTTGATTACTTTGTCGGTCATGAATTGTTACCAATAAAGAATTACTATTCTAAAGTTGATTTCATTAGGTTAAATCAAGATTTCCGTGCGTTCGATTTATATGGCGAAGATTTTGGGGCTTACCATTTTGAAAATGTACCAGAGATCTTTAGTCAACAATATGATGCACGATTTGCTTATATTAGCATGTGCATCTCTGCAATTTACCTTTTACATATGGAAGAAATCTTAACGACACAAACACCTCAGATGTTTGTAGAATACTATCAACGTTTGATCGAACGAGCAAAAGAAGCTTCTAAAAGCGCGGCACGTGTTGTCAATAGCAAATATTTTAAAGGATATATCAAAAACCAAATGAAAACAATCAACAATATATATTCTCCTAAAGTTCCGCATTTATTAAGTATTTTAGAGGATAAATTTGCTCAAAAAAAAGATTCTAAAGTAATAGTTTTTACACAATTTCGAGATATGGCCAGTATCATTAAAGAAAAGATAATGGACTTGAAAAATCCCCTATATCGGGTCGATCGATTTGTGGGGCAGTATAGTAAGCCAGGAGACAAAGGATTATCGCAGAAAAAACAGAAAGAGATGATAGATTTCTTTAAAAAAAAACAAATTAACATTTTGGTTGCCACGTCAATAGCAGAAGAAGGTTTAGACATCCCCGATGTAGACTTGGTTATATTTTATGAACCAGTTCCAAGCGAGATCCGCTTAATCCAGAGACGTGGACGAACTGGTAGACATTCCAAAGGAGCTTGCCGTATTTTAGTTGCAAAAAATACTTTAGATGAGGTTTATTTAAATGTAGCATTCTATAAAGAAGCTAAAATGGAAGATACTTTAATCTCTCAAGACGATCTGAACTTAATTACAGAAATAACAAGAGATTCAGATAAATTTGTCCCTGAGAAGCGTTCCGACAAAGAAATTATTGATTTTTTTCGAGACATTGAGGAACGCAAAAAACTGTCAGCTAAACGCAGTATCGAATTAATTGAATCAATAAATGAATCTGAAGCGGAAAAATCAAGAAAAAAACTTCTAAAAAAATATGGTGTGACTGATTTAACACAAGATATCGGGAGAAATTCTATCCATCGGCTAAAAAAAACAGAACAACATATTAAAGACCGAAAAAAGTCGAAAAAAGAACGACTATATCAACGAAGAAAGACGAAAATTGAAGAAAAAATAAAAAAAAGAAAGTTAAAATATCAAAAAAACGTGGATACATAGGAAGTAGTGGAAGTATTGGGAATCGGTTTTATAGAATCTCCAGCAATTAATTTATACAATTTCCAGAAATAAATAAAATAGTATTTCAGTCACTCTAAGTTTCTAATTGTCGTGTATAACGCCAATTAGAATAATAAATAAATAAATAAAATAAATAAATTAGGAATTTAATGTAAGAATGATGAAGATTTTTATCAGTTACGTCGGGGATGAACTTAACCGATTTCATATTCCAGAGATTGCCACGGGGCTTGAGCA
>WJKO01000392.1 GCA_014729055.1 Promethearchaeota archaeon
ATCTGTGTAAAATGTGTAGTGCCAGATTTTTTCCATTGCTAACCAGTCTTCAATGATACCATGTTCTACCGGAAACATCAGTTTTAAAACACCCTTTAATTGCAGTGCTTCTTCACCGATATAGTATTCACGAGTATAGTGTTCTACATCAGTCATTATGCTTGTATATTTCGGATATCCAATTAAAGTTGGAAATACCGATCTAGGTTGGTCTTCACCAGCAAATCCGTTCTTGGAAATACCAGTTCCGTTATCAACTACAAGCGGTTTAGCCGATAAAAAGTCATTATCTTCCGCCATTATAATTACCCATAATTTTTTTATTTATTAAATTCAACAATTCCTAGATTTATTTTTTAATATGAAGTTAATAAAACTTTGGAATTTTTTTATTTAGTTTTGTATGATATTATTTTTACCTACTTGTTTTTATACTCTTAGGAAAATATATATTTGCTATATAAACTTACAATGAGATCACTTTTATTAACGTGGGTTTGAATAATGCAGAGGGGTATAACAACATAAAAGTATTATTTTAACCGCTGCAAAAGGCTATAACTCTGTTAATCTACATATATAGTATAGACACGAGACTAAAATATGAATTCTATGAAACTATTATGCTACGGCAAGCGTAGAGTAACTTTCCAATAATCTCTTAAAATCAATGTTTTAGTGCGATATCGGATTTAACGGCGAGAATGTTAGATTTAGCAATGACCATAAATGGAGTTGTATTTACATTAATCAAAAAAGATGTTTTTTTACTCATAAATCTAAGAGCTATTCAACCAAGAAGATCATTAAAGAAGAAAAAAAGATTAACATTGAACTAAAATATTTCATTATCATCAATTCAATGCCTATAATCAATAAGGCAAGCGTAGAGCCCTCTGAACACAATAAAATATAACTTTGGCAATTTTTAATAGAAATTCATAAATAATCATATCATTTTTTTTATAATCTTCTTTCGAGTATTTTGTGAATTAATTTGGAATTTTAAAGAAGATTTTTTTATTTTATTTGAGATACTTATTTAATTAATTAAGTAATCCCTAGTATCATGTCAGTCTGGCTCACATTCATTCTCGTATTGGGTATTATTTGTCTAAGTTTCTTTCTCTTAATGCAATACTTCAATTTTACACACAGAGATCCCCCGAAAACAACAACTTTAGACAAATTAAATGTGGAAATCTTTAAAGAAAAGGTGCGTGGAGTATCCACGGTTCTTGACGGTACTAAATATTACGTTGCTCCGATTACATATACAGGAGATCTTGAAACTAATTATGCTAAGATGTTGGATATTTTGAAAAGCTATCCCCGCGCAAAAGTGATAAAAGAAAAACCTAACTATCTTTATATCCGAATAACATCACTTTTGTTCCGGTTTATTGACGACATCGAGGTGTTTTTTGACGATGAGGAAAAAATCATTCATTATAAATCAGGTCCGCGTTTTGGAGCGTTTGACTTTGGTGTTAATCGAGAGAGATATAGCGAAATAAAATCAAAATTTATGGGAGAACCTATCGAAATCCAAGAAGGAAACAAGAAGGGTATCTCTAGGGAAAATATACCTGGGAAAGAACTTCAAGTCTTGATAATTGTCAGTGCAATCTGTAGCGCTTTCATTTTCTTGAGTTACTTGATATGGATGCTCATTGATAACGAATATTTTCAAAGAACAGGTGTCGCTATACTGGTGATAGATATAATACTCACGATATTTAGCTCTTCTATCGTGTTTATGCTATTAAAACAGAAAAGTATTACACCAAACTATGTTCCCACAATGATTTGGATTGCCATATTAATCATTTTCGCTATATTATCACAAATTTATTTGATAATACTATTTGCAGTGGTGCAATTAGTTGTGGATATTCGATTCTATAAAATTATCGAATCGATTCACACAAGTTAAATACAAGAAAATATACAAAATTTTTTCTATTTCTTTCATTTAATTTCATTTGAAGTTATTTAATCAAATAATGAAAAATTATTCTAAATAAATGAGTGAATATGATGAGGGTTGGAATTTTAACAGGCGGTGGAGATGCTCCCGGTTTTAATGCAGTTATTTACGGGGCACTTCTACGAGCTTATCAAGCAGCCGACGTAGAGGTAGTTGGCATTAAAAAAGGCTGGAAGGTTTTTACATATAAAAATGAAGATATAACACCCGAATTAGTTGCAAAATATACCCAAGTGCTGGATATTTCTGAGTTGGACGATCTGCATACTAAAGGTGGAACAATAATATATACTTCTAGGAGTAATCCCTTTAAGGCTTTAGCAAAAGTAAAAGAAGAAGAAAAGGAAATACGTGCGAAAGAGATAGGGAAAGATATGGCATCAAAATTTGATAAATTGGGTATTGATGCATTAATAGCTGTTGGAGGAGATGATACTTGTGGTGTTGCTGCTGCAATGTATCAATTTGGAAACGCAAAGGTATGTGCTTGTCCAAAAACAATTGATAATGATCTCGCGGGAACCAATTACACCTTCGGATTCTTTAGTGGCGCCCAGCTAGCATCAAATGCATTGGATAATCTTACAACAACAGCACATTCTCATCAGAGAATATTCATTGTCGAGGTAATGGGGAGAGATGCGGGATGGTTAACTTTATATTCTGGACTTTCCGCTGGTGCCGATATTATTTTGCTACCAGAAACGCCTTTTGATTTCGAGAAACATGTGGTTAAAGTATTAAAAGAAAGAGCAAATACGGGATATAAATATCACATTATTGCTTGCAGCGAAGGAGCTTATCCTTGTAAAAAATCCATTGAAGAAGATTTTAAAGTGGTTGATATAAAAAAAGCCATTGAAGAACTTCCCAAAGATGTTTTCGGTAATCCATTATTAAATAAGCTAAATATGGCTGCAAAAATAACAAAGGAACTTAAAGATCGGGAGGATCTTGCAGAATTCTTTGAGAAATGCGATGCTAATTACGAAATAAGGAGTGTTGTATTGGGGCATACTATGCGAGCTGGGTCTCCAAACGTATTTGATAGAGTACTTGGTCTAAGATATGGCTATCATGCTATGGGCTATATTATTAAGGGTGACTATGGAAAATTAAGTTCACTGCAAGGGACAGAAATTGTACCAGTCGATATTATTGAAGGTTCGAAAAAATCGTTAGTTGATATCCATTCGGATCTTATTGAGCTACGCAACGCTATGGTTTCAGTAAAGCACAAAAGTAAAGAAAAACTATTTAAATAATTGAGTAACACGATAATACATGAAAAAAAATTATCTTTTCATCTTTTTCTTAATTTCATTATTTACTAATTCGATTCTTATCGTCAATAATGTTCAAAATGAAAATTTAAAACCGCTAAACACTTTGAATTCATCATATACTTCCCGGAAGATTTCATTCTCTGGTTATGACTGGACTGTCCGAACGAGTCAAGGTGCATTGCAAGGACCCGGACCTAATCTATTCAATGATAGTGAAGATAGTGTTTGGTTAGATACAAATGATTATTTGCATTTAAAAATCCGAAATGATTCATTAAATTGGTATTGTGCTGAAGTTTACTCTGATTTATCATTTGGTTATGGGACTTATATCTTTAAATTGGCTTCAGGATTCGAGAATCTTGATATAAACGTAGTTGTCGGACTTTTTACGTATCTAGATGATGAACATGAAATCGATATTGAATATACACGCTGGGGCGATACAAATCTCGAAAATGGGCAATACGTATGTCAACCGTACTATAATGCAGGAAATAAATATAGATATGAATTAGAAGAAACAGGACAAGCGTCCATTCATGCATTTACATGGTGTGAAAATTATATAAAATTTGAGACGGAATTAGGTTCAACATATAATGGAGAAGATAATCAGCAAATTTCATCGTGGTTTTATACAGGAGATGATATACCTGAACCAAGCACTGAGCGAGTTCATATGAATTTATGGCTGTTCCAAGGAAACGCGCCAACTGATGAAACTGCATGTGAAGTTATTATAAAAGAGTTTTCATTTATGCCGAGTGATTGTGATGATAAAATACCTTGGCATATATCTTCGAGTTCTATTTCTATTATAGTTATATTTTCCATTTGTGCTATTTCGTATTTGTATATAAGATTGAAGCAGAAAACAAAAATATACTAATTCAGATTATATAGATAATAGGAAACTAATCTAAAAATAATCTAAAAATAATTAAAAATAGGTGCATTCTTATCAAACCAACCAGAGTGCTTCTTTTTGCCATGCCCGATACGATAATAGGATTTAATCTTGCTGCAAGACTACCAAATCTAGGATTAGTGAGCATCGCAGCCAATGGGAATCCAGAAGAAAGTGATATAAAGGTTTTAGATTTAGTTCTTTGTAGGCATGCCTTAATGAGGTCAGTGAAAAAAGCACTTGACAAATCGCACCCAGAGATCGTTGGAATTAGTTGTATGATTTTTCAATACAAAACTGCCCGTAAAATTGCTAAATGGATTAAAGAAGTCTATGATCCAAACATTACCATTGTGTTTGGAGGATATTATCCCACGGTCTGTTATCATGAATTCGGTCCAAATTATGATGGTAACTATGATATAAATTCTAATAATGCTTGTCCTTGGTGTGACTTTGTTATTCGAGGGGAAGGAGAAATTACGTTTAGAGAGTTTATACATGAGTGGCGGAATGAAAAAAATTATAAGCAAGTTTTAGGACTGAGTTGGAAAGATAATGAAGGTCTATATCATCATAATGAACGCAGACCGAACTTGGATCTGTCTCAGCTCAAACCCCCCGATAGAAGTACCCGATTAATAACAAATGGTTTCCACAATGCTGGATTGCCTGGTGACGTAGTCGAAACATCTCGCGGATGCACAAATACCTGCCGATTCTGCTCTATTGCTTCCATGTATGGAAGATCTTTACGCCTATATTCTTTAGATCGTGTAATAAAAGATATTAAAGAATGCAAAAAGCGGGGAAAAAAGTCCATTTTATTTATAGATGATAATATTACATTAAGACCAGAACGATTTGAAAATTTATGTGATATGATTATTGAAGAGAAATTAAATATGAGTTTTCATGTGCAAGCTAGTGCTAATGGATTACTTTCCCGACCGAATTTAATCCCAAAGATGGGAAAAGCAGGTTTTCGAATAGTATTCTTTGGAATTGAAAATATCAACAAGAAAGATTTAAAATTCTTCCAGAAATCCATCCCGTTAAAAAAGTTGAAGACATTGGTTAAAAGATTGCACAAACATGGTATGTTATCCTTTGGCGGATTTATTTTAGGTAATCCCGAAGATAATCTCGCAAACTTCGAACAAAATCTTCAATTTGCTAAAATGCTTGATTTAGATATTCCCGCTTGGCAAATAATTACTCCTTTTCCCAGAACTGAGACAAGAGAGGACCTTCTAAAAGCCAGTCTTATAACTAATAAATATGATTATTCAAAATATACTGGAATCTATGCAAATGTGAAAACAAAATACTTATCTCCTGAAAAAATGAATAAAGAATTGATTAGGTTATATGTTAGATATTATACACCTATGTGGTTTATAAAACGCTTGTTTCAAGCCCGTCTTTGGCATTTTCTACCATACGCACTTCATGTTGGATGGAAAAATAAACACTATATATTACCGGCATGGCACAAGTTATGGTCAAGACGAAAGGCAAAAGAGTATCAAAGAAAAACTGAAGATAATATCATTGATGAATTTAACGAGATCAGGAATAAGCGTGAAAAACTCGTGAACGTTTAAAACCAATTCTAATTTCTTATTCCGTTTCTTCTTCAAAAACTAGCGTTTTTTCATTTTTAGATGTGGTTGTGATGTAACTTCCGCCCGTTTTATCAGTCAATACTACCTTAAACTTTTGTGTTCCCGCTTTGCACATCTTCAGTATTTCGATGGTTTTTTCCACCTTTTTACGCCTCTCATCTATTGTTTTATCCTCATCATCTTCTAAACTTTTATAGAAATACTCCGCCCACTTTATCATACGTTCTAATATACCCTCAATTGTTGTTATCATATAATTTGCGTGAGAACCTGGTTCAATTTCCATATCTGCTTCGGGGATACTGATTGTTCCCTCTGGACTACGAAATATTTTAGCGGATAAATCCCCATCTTCAACATTTAGAATCCATTGACCCGGTTTAAACGCGGTTTGGAGAGTAATCACATCACGATTTTGATAACTACAATTAGAACATTCCATCAAGAGTATAAGTATGTCTTCTCCATCTGGAAGTCTATGAATCGTTCGATTAATCTTAATAATCCCATCTTTACAGATGGGGCAATGTATCTTTTCTGTTATATCGGGAAGTTCGTATTCCGTTTTATTTTCTTCATTTGACATTAATTTTTCATCTATCGTTATGAGTTATATAAATTAAGTTAGAGAAGTTTTAAATCTATATCCCAAAGTCTTAAGATTCAAATTTAAAGCAATATTATCTAAAAGTTAAATATTTATAAACGGAATTTGGTTAATTAGAATGACTGCGAACTTGGAAAAAGACTTTACGGAAGTTACTTTTCACGGTCGAGGTGGACAAGGGGCTATAACAGCATCGAATTTGTTATGTGCTTTTGCATTTGAAGAGGGATATAACGACGTATTAGACATCCCGAAAATTGGTGCTGAAAGAAGAGGCGCTCCAATCCAAGCTTTTTCTAAATTGTCTAAAGAAAAAGAGATCAAAGATTTTTGTGCAATCAAATCAGCCGATTATACATTAGTATTTGATTTCACCCTACTTGACATACCTTCGGTTGCTACTAGCCTTAAAGGGACTGTTATCATTAATGCTCCGGACTTTGTGGATTTGGATTGTATAGCACATGTCAAAGCAATCTGGTTAGTGGATGCTACTAACATTGCAATAAATAATAATCTAATGATATCGGGATATCCAATTTTAAATACATTGATGTTGGGTGCGTATGCAAAAGTTACTGGACAATATACATTAGAGACCATGAAAAAAGTATTAAATCAACGCTTTGGAAGCAGAGGAGAGCAAAACTATATAGCTGCCAAAGAAGCCTTTGAGTCCGTAAAAAAGGTGAGAGGTTAAGAAATGAGCGATTGGAAAAATATTTGTAAGGATAAAGATAGCAGACCAAAGGAACAAAAATATAAAAATTGGAAGGAATTAACACCTATTCCTATATCATTTCCTGATAATGCGATGCAGACTGGAAATTGGCGATCCTTTAGACCAGTGTTAGATAAGGAGAAATGCACTAAATGTGGTATTTGTTGGTTGTATTGCCCTGAAGGAACCATTAAACAAGGAGAAGATGGATATTACGTTATTGATCTAACATATTGTAAAGGATGCGGAATATGTGCGCATGAATGTCCAGTGGGTGCGATGGAAATGGTTACTGAAGAAGAAGCACAGGAGTCGGATGTTGAATGAGTGAATTTGAAGGGAAAAGATTGGTAAAAGGGAACTTTGCGGCATCATATGCAGCTCGAGCGGCTAATGTTCAAGTAGTAACGGCATTTCCAATAACTCCACAGACTTTAGTAGTTGAGAAAATCTCGGAATTAGTAGACTCGGGAAAAATGAATTGTGAATTTGTAAGAATGGAATCTGAACATAGTGTAATGGCCGGTTTAATCGGTGCAAGCTATGCTGGTGCACGAACATTTAGTGCTACAAGTGGGCAAGGTTTACTTTATATGGCTGAGCCAGTGCATTGGGCAGCAGGTACAAGATTGCCGATTGTGATGACTATCGCGAGTCGTGGAATCGCACCACCGTGGAATATTTGGGCGGACTTTAGCGATATTGTTACACAAAGAGACAGTGGCTGGTTAATGGCATTATTATCAGGGCATCAAGAAATTTATGATAGTGTCCTGATGGCATACAAGATTTCAGAAAATCCGGATGTAATGCTTCCCTATATGCTAGCATACGGGGGATTTATTTTAAGTCATACTTCGAAGCCAATTCATATGCCAAAACAATCACTAATAGATGAATTCCTCCCAAAGATACCTAAGCTCGGTTGGGATCACGTATTTTTAGATCCCGATCGACCGATTATGCATGGAAATCTAATAATGCCTAATACAACACCAGGCTATCAAGAATTTCGAATGAAAATTCAGCTCGCACAACTAAAAGCTAAACCTATCATAAGAGAAGTAGCTAAAGAATTTAAAGAGACTTTCGGTCGTGATTATGGCAATGGTATGGTTCAAGAATATAAATGTAAAGATGCTGAGTTTATTATGATCAATTGTGGAATTCTCGCTAAACAAATGGAAAATGTCGTTGATTTTATGAGATCTTTAGGACATAAGGTAGGAATGTTAAGATTGCGAACCTATCGACCCTTCCCAACTGAAGATATAATTGATGCAGTAAAACACGCAAAAATTATTGGAGTAGTTGATCGTGCAACAGCATTCGGTTCACCTACTGGAGGACCTATATCTTCAGAAACTATGGCTGCTTTGCATAATGATCCTCAAACTAAAGATCTACGAGTTATTCCATTTATTAATGGAATCGGTGGACGAGATGTTGTAACTCAACAACAAAAAAGACAATTCGAAATACTTATGGAATGCTATGATAAAGGCGAGTTAGTTAAGAATGAGGAATTAATGAGCACTACGTATTGGACGGGTGCAATGGGTGTGAAATAAAATGACAAATATGAAAGAAATAAAAGAGGTTCCAGATATAGATAGGAATTTATGGTTACCAGGAAATGCGACTTGCGCGGGATGCGGACTCGATCTTTCTCTTCGTTGGGCGCTAAAAGCGTTGGGACCTAGGACCGTACTGGTTACACCAGCATCATGTTTGAATGTTGTTATCGGTGTATGGCCAAAAGCCGCGCCAGATTTTCCATTCATTAATATGGTGTTTGCTGGAGGTGCTGCTGCTGCGACTGGTATTTATCACGGTTTAAAAGCAAGAGGTATTGAAGACGTCAATGTTATGACTTATGCGGGAGATGGTGGGACAACAGATATTGGTATTCAAGGTTTAAGCGGTGCCGCTGAACGAGGCACCAACATAATCTACGTCTGCTATGATAATGAAGCATATATGAATACGGGCATTCAAAGATCTAGTTCAACCCCTCTTGGAGCTATTACAACAACGACTTACTTCGGAAAACAAGAACATAAAAAGAATCTTCCCGCCATAATGGCAGCTCATAATATTCCATATGTTGCCACGGCTTCTGTTGCAGATCCTCTCGATCTCTATGATAAATTTAAGAAAGCAAAAGATATCAAAGGTCTAAAGTACATCCATATCTACGCGCCGTGTCCTCCTGGCTGGAAAATTGATTCTGAAAGGTCCATTGAAGTAGCAAAGAAAGCGATTACCAGTGGTATGTGGATTTTATATGAAGTTGAGAATGGCGTTTTTAGATTAACGGGAAAAAGTAAAAGGTATATTGATCCTAAAAAACGAAAACCAATTAAGGATTACTTGACAATACAAGGACGATTTCGGAAACTAACTGATGATGATTTCAAAGAATTAGAGAAATATCGTGATAGTTTATGGAGACAAGTGAATAAGGAACTTTCCTTTCAAGAATTAGAAGAAAAATAAGGCATACATTTTTAGCTCTTTTTTATATTTATTTTTTTGACTTTTAAGAACATATGAAACACATTAAAGTTAAGTTTTAAATTTAGATAAATCAAATTTTTCCTTATAGATAGAATAATATTCTATATTTACATTTGGAATAAATTGATTCTATTAAAACAACAACGATAGAATCGATATAAATATTAAAGATAAAAAATAAGAATTCATGTGATTTAAATGAGTCAGAGTCAACAAGGAATAATATCTACTAAAGATGCCCTTATACGCCTATCAAGTATTTTGATTTTTGTTGCTGGAATTTTTCAGTTTTTCGTAGGTGTTAAGTTTATTGCTATGGTTAATTCGGGTGATGTGCAACTTCTCAGCCATATTATTATATTTGTTGGTG